>NZ_JBDNAI010000051.1:0-22605 GCF_039768515.1 Wenyingzhuangia sp. | reverse complement strand
GAGGCATTGAACAATTAAACGAAGCGATAGCGGAGTTAAAATCTACAAAAACCCCTATTCATTTTATGAATTGGGGTTTTTGTTTTTAGAGTTTTCCTATTTTTACAATTAAATCAAAAAGAAAAGTATGTCTAGGACGTTGGTAGTAGGAGATATTCACGGAGGATTAAAGGCTTTGGATCAAGTGTTAGAGAGGGCAAAAGTTACCACAGACGATCTCATTGTTTTTTTAGGAGATTACGTAGATGGTTGGGGACAGTCTTTCGAGGTCATCAATAAGTTGATCTCCTTGAAGTCTTCTCATCGCTGTGTTTTTTTACGAGGAAATCATGATGGTTTGTTTTTAAACTGGTTGACAAAGTCTAAAGACAATCCAAACTGGTTGTTGCATGGCGGTCAAGCAACTATAGATTCGTATCGCAATCGACCTTACAATTTTATTAAAATACACATCAACTTTTTAGAAAATCTAGAGAATTATTATTTGGATAGTGAAAACAGGTTGTTTGTTCATGCTGGTTTTACTAATGTAAGAGGTGTTGGAGAAGAGCATTTTTCTAAAATGCTATATTGGGATAGATCTTTATGGGAAACAGCCTTGGCAGCCAGAAATTTACCTTTAAACGACAGTTATTACCCTAAGAGGTTGAAACTTTATAAGGAAATATTCATTGGACATACCGCATTGTCCAAGATCGATATGGATACACCTTTTCAAGCGGCTAATGTATGGAATATTGATACAGGAGCAGCATTTACAAATCCGTTAACGCTTATGGATGTGGATACAAAGGAGTTTTGGCAAAGTGATGCTTTGCCCTCATTATATCCAAATGAAAAAGGTAGAAATTAATTGTAAAATACCTTTTAAATCAATTGAGTAATGATAACTTTTATTACTTTTGTAGTGTTAAAAAATATTATTATGATAGCATTAAATATATTTCACGCCATAGATGATTTATTCACAAAAGGATTGTTTTTACCTTTTAAAGCATTACGTTTTAGCGAATCTTGGTGGGGGTCTAACCTTATCAACTTTGTTTTTGTAATTGTTGTTTTGGTGTATTTTGCTTACTGGATGAAAGAGTCTAAGAGGTTTAAAGATACAAATACAGAAGATTCTTCAAAATAAGTAGCTAGATTGGGAAGTAAAAATAAGTTAAAACGTTTTCATGAAAATGAAACTTTTTTAAACGTTATACAGCCAACTAGAGAAGAGGTTATTTCTGGATTTAAACATCAAGGAAAGTGGAATGAATTCTTTGGAAACAACCATCCCATTGTTTTGGAGTTAGGTTGTGGAAAAGGAGAGTATACAGTTGCCTTAGCAAAAAGGAACCCTGAGGTCAATTATATTGGAATTGATATAAAAGGGGCTCGTTTTTGGAGAGGCGCAAAGACAGCAGTTGAAGAACAACTTCCCAACGTAGCTTTTATTCGAACTCAAATCGAATTGGTAGATTTTATATTTGCTGAAAATGAAGTTAGTGAAATTTGGATAACTTTCCCTGACCCCCAAATCAAATATAAAAGGACCAAACACCGTATGACCGGTGATGCGTTCCTGAAGAGATATCACAAGGTGTTGAACACTAAAGGAGTTATGCATTTAAAAACAGACAGTGAGTTTATGCATGGTTATACGCTTGGTTTGTTACATGGACAAGGTCATGATGTTTTATATGCCAATCATGATGTGTATAGGCAAGAAGGAGCTCCCGAAGAAGTCACACAAATACAAACTTATTACGAGGGTCAATATTTAGAAAATGGCAAGGCAATTACCTATATCAAGTTTAAGATACAATTCTAAAAAAACATTGTTTAACTGGTTTGTTATAAGTATACTTTTGCTCCTAGGGCTACCATTTTATAGCTGACGTTTCCAATTTGATAAAATCGATAACCCGCTTCCATTGCATACTGTCTTAGATGGTAGTTAAAGTTTATTTTTGTCTGTGTTATCCCATTGTCATAAAAAGGAGTTTTTTTGTATTCTAAACCAAGACTAAGCGGAACGGAGAGGAAATAACTTACACCCGTATTGTAAGTAAAATAAGCTTTGTTTACCTGAGAGTGAACATAACTAGCCCCTAGACCGTAGTTTAAGCATATTTTTTTTGTTCTGATACGATAGTAATTAACGGTGAGATCGTGCATAAAAAATTGGCTACGGATGTCATTATCAGATTCTAGTAAATACAACTGGTTGTATTCAATGTTTGTGCGTTCTAAAAATCTAAATTTAACATTCAAATTATTCCCATAAGTGTGATTCATGTCTGTCAATACAACATTTGAAAGATCAACTCTGTTTGCGACAAATCCATTGGTGTCAATGGTGTAATCACCTCTCATTTTGTTAGCATATGGGTGTGGAGTGAGCTTCATTTTGGAATGTTTTGTATTTTGCTCAAAAAAGCTTTCAACAAAAATGCCATAGGTAACCTTTGTAGTAATCCAGACGAGAGGTCTGATCAATAACTCATAAGCCATATAGTCTCCAAAAGAAAAGTTCTTTTCGTTTTGAATATTTTTTTCACTGCTAGTCTTTGGAGCCGTTATATTTTCTTTCAAACCCTCTTTCGCTTTGTCTAGCTTTTGTGCAGATAAGGGAATGGAAAACAATAATAGGCTAAATACTAAGAATTTGTATTTCATTTTTTAAATTTGAGTAATCATAACACAAATCAAAAATAGAGATTGGAGTCTAAATCACAAGATTTTTTTCAAAAAGTATTTACTGTTGCGAGACAAATACCTATCGGAAGAGTTACTTCATACGGCGCTATTGCGGTTTATTTAGGCTCAGCTAAATCTGCCAGAATAGTAGGCTATGCGATGAATGCTTCGCACGGAGATCTTACTATTCCTGCACATAGGGTTGTGAATAGAAAAGGATTACTCAGTGGTAAACACCATTTTGAAGGTTCTAATTTGATGCAACAACTTTTAGAGAGCGAAGGGATTGTGGTAAAAGACAATCAAGTCCAAGATTTTGATAAAATATTCTGGGATCCTTGTAAAGTCTTGTGACTTGAAAACACAATCTGTGTAAAATTTTAATTTAAACAAGAGTATAAGAACTCTATAGAACACATTATTAGTGAATAGCTTATCTTTGCTGGTAAATTTAAATACACTATGATGAGTATTACAAAGTCCTCAATACAATCGATTTTAGAAACCATAACGGCTCCTGGCGAGGGTAAGAGTTTGGTTGAGAACAAAAACGTGATCAATATCAATGTTTTTGGTGAAGAGGTAGTGATTGATGTGCAAATTAGCAATCCAACGTTACAGGCAAAAAAGAAAACAGAAACAGAAATTGAAAAAGCTATTGTCGCTCAGTTCTCTTCGGCGAAGGTAAAAGTCAATTTATCTGTTGCAACCAAGAAAGTTGAACCTAAAGAAAATCCTAATCAGATCAAAGGAGATAAAATTCCAGGGATTCAAAATATAATAGCAGTAGCCTCTGGAAAAGGAGGAGTAGGGAAATCTACAGTGACTGCAAACATGGCGGTCTCTTTACAAAAAATGGGTTTTAAGGTAGGGGTGTTGGATGCCGATGTCTATGGTCCTTCCATGCATATTATGTTTGATGTTGCCAAGGCCAAACCTATTTCTATAAATGTTGAGGGGCGTTCTAAAATGAAACCTATTGAAAATTATGGAGTGAAGTTATTGTCGTTAGGTTTTTTTACCAATCCAAATGAAGCAGTTATTTGGAGAGGACCGATGGCTTCTAAGGCATTAAACCAAATGATTTTTGATGCAGATTGGGGAACCTTAGATTTTTTATTAATTGATTTACCACCCGGGACAGGAGACATACATTTGTCTATTGTACAGGCTTTACCCATAACAGGAGCTGTAGTGGTGAGTACTCCACAAAACATTGCATTGGCTGATGCTAAAAAAGGAGTTGCGATGTTCCAACAGAAAAACATTAACGTTCCTGTATTGGGAATTATAGAGAACATGAGTTACTTTACTCCTGCGGAATTGCCAGAAAATAAATATTATATCTTTGGTCAAGATGGAGCAAAACATTTGGCAGAGGATTTAGAAACGGCTTTCTTAGGTGAAGTGCCATTGGTACAAAGTATTAGGGAAGCAGGTGATTTTGGTCATCCTGTTGCTTTACAAGAAGGGACACCACAAGAATCAGCATTTAAAGAAATCACAAAAAATATGGCAGGTGAGCTGGTGAAGAGGAATACAGATTTGCCCCCTACTGAAGCGGTAAAAATCACAACGATGAGTGGTTGTTCAACCAAAAAATAATGTTACTTTTAACAAAGTAAAACCTATTTAGAAAAATGAGTAGAGAAGAGTTACAAAAAAATGTAGAAATTGCATTGGATGAAATACGCCCTTTTTTAGAATCGGATGGTGGAAATATCTCTTTGGTTTCTATAGAAGAAAATATCGTAACCGTTAAGTTAGAAGGCGCTTGTGTAGGTTGTAATGTCAATCAAATGACTCTAAAAAATGGAGTAGAGGCTACAATAAAGAAACACGCTCCCCAAATACAAGAAGTAATAGATATAAGCTAGAACGCTTGCTACACACTTTATAAAATTGAAAATCCCTAACGAAGTTCGTTAGGGATTTTTTGTGATTGTTGAGCTGTTTATTCCTCCAGTTTTTCACTCAATTCGAACCAACGCAACTCTTTGAATTCAATATCATCAATAATTTTCTGAAGTTCATTTGATTTTTTATCAATATCTTCACCTTCGATTTTGCCTTCTGAGAATTCAGTTTCAATCGTTTCTTTCTTACGGTTTAATTTTGAAATGTCGCTTTCGAGGTTGATGTATTCTTTGTTTTCTAAATAGCTAAGTTTAGCAGGTGATTTTTTCTTTTCTTTAATGGCTTCTATTTTAGTAGGAACGATCTCTGGCACGACAGTATGATCTGAATTTTCATACGCTCTAAAGTCTGAGTAGTTTCCTGGGAAGTTTTCGATCACTCCTTCGCCTCTAAAAACAAATAAAGAATCTACAATTTTATCCATAAAGTAGCGGTCGTGGGATACAACTACCAAGTTTCCAGGATAATCTAGCATAAAGGTTTCTAAAACATTTAGGGTAACAATATCTAGATCATTAGTAGGCTCATCTAAAATTAAGAAATTTGGATTTTGAATTAAAACAGTACATAAGTACAAACGTTTACGTTCTCCACCACTTAGTTTTTCAACAAAATCATATTGTTTCTTTTTATCAAATAAGAAACGTTCCAGCAATTGACTCGCAGATATTTTGTGTCCTTTGGCTAGCGGAATAAATTCCCCAAACTCTTTAATAACTTCAATTACTTTTTGACCCTCTTTGATTTTAATTCCAGATTGGTGATAGTATCCAAATTTAATGGTTTCTCCCACCACGACTTTTCCTGCATCAACAGGAGTGTTTCCCGTCAACACATTTAAGAAAGAAGATTTACCGGTACCATTTTTTCCAATAATACCAATACGTTCTCCACGGTTAAAGTTATATTCAAATTGGTCAAGCATCGTCATATTATCCCAAGCTTTAGAAACTTTGTGAAATTCCACAATTTTATTCCCTAAGCGTTCCATGTTAATTTCTAGTTGGACCTTGTGTTCTGCTCGTCTTGCTCTTGCTTTTTCCTTGATGATGTAGAAATCATCTTGTCTAGATTTAGATTTAGTGGTTCGAGCTTTAGGCTGTCTTCGCATCCAGTCTAATTCTTTTTTGAATAAGTTTTTTGCTTTTGCTTGAACCGTTTGTTCTAAAGCGATACGCTCTTCTTTTTTCTCCAAATAGTAAGAGTAATTCCCCTTGTAACTATACAATTGGCCGTTATCCATTTCTATAATCTCGTTGCATACTCGTTCAAGAAAGTAACGGTCGTGAGTAACCATGAATAAGGTAATTTTTTCTTTTGCAAAGAAGTCTTCTAACCATTCAATCATTTCTAAGTCTAGATGATTTGTGGGTTCATCTAAAATCAAAACATCTGGTTTGCTGATCAGGACTGTTGCCAAGGCCAATCGTTTTCGTTGCCCTCCCGAAAGTCCTTTTACTTTTAGTTGTAAATTGTCTAGTTTTAATTTGCTCAATATTTGCTTGTATTGAGTCTCAAAATCCCATGCGTTGTATTGATCCATCATATCAAATGCCAACTGGTATCTGTCAGCATCATCAGGATTTTCTAATGCTTTTTCATATTCTTGAACAATTTTTAGCACTTTACTGTCTGAAGTAAAAATCACGTCTTCTATTGTCTGATTCTCATCAAAATTATCTTCTTGAGAAAGATAGGAGACATGAAGGTCTTTACGGGTGATCACTTGTCCAGTGTCTGGGATATCGTTTCCTGCAATAATCTCTAATAAGCGGGTTTTTCCGGTACCATTTTTAGCTACAAATGCAATTTTTTGGTCTTTGTTGATTCCAAAAGATAAGTTTTCAAACAATACACGTTCTCCAAAGGCTTTAGAAACGTTTTCTATAGATAGATAATTCACGCCAAAATATTTTGAGCAAAAGTAATGGATTTAATTGGTATACTGGACTTCTTTGTAGATAGAGATTAGAAGCTCTATTAAAAAAGATCAAGTTGGGTGTTTTCAAGTTACCAAGCTTCTTTAAATGTTTTTTCTTCAAGATATAACTCTCTACAAAGATTGTTTATTCCTGTGTTTTTTGAGATGCTCATCACTTTTTTTGGCCAAGTTTCTCTAAAGTTATAAGAGTTTGGCTTTCCACCAATGGTGTAGATAAATTTTTTATTTAGTTGGGGGTCGAATAAAATATCGATTCCTTTCTTTCCTATTTGCTGGTCTAGTAAAGACCTTGCTTCACGGTAAGCTTTAATTTTACTAGTATAGGAAATAAATCGGCTCACAAAATCTTTTACATTTTTAAGGTTTGCTTTGGTCATCTCATCAGGATGATTGATGAAAAAATCTAAATGTCTTGTTGTGCCAGCTATACTATCTGGTCTGTAATCTTTTTTTAATGAAGGAGGCCTGTCTTCCCAGATGATATTGGATTTGGAAGTTTTCATTAGTTTTTTTTTATCTAATATAATTGCATTGGTAGCGCGATTTTTAGGCATTCGTAAGGCTGGAAGTTCAGGGTCGTTTCCTACAGCGTTTAAGCTCAGATAATTTCCAGTAATTTGACCAATATAACCCTTTTCCCAACCTGATTCCAAGGCAATTATACTCAAAACTGCCCCAGGTGGCACCTTGTATTTTACACAAATTTTGGTAATCGGTAAGGCAACACGTTTGTATAGTTTGGTGACATGGTTGTATTTCCTGTAGCTATAGGTTTTAGTAGCCGCCTTATCTTTCTTGATTGTTTTTTTTGTTGTGTGTGTTAAGTGTTTTTTTGGCATTAGAGCCCTGTTTTCTTTTGGAGAAACCGTGGTCATGCAAAAAAAATAGAAGACAGAAAGTATGCCAAAGAGAAAAATATATATTCTACGGTTGTACATCTCAATTGATTCTAGGATTTCTCAAATATAGAGAAATATAATAAATAGACATTGAATTTGAAGAGGCTTAGTTGATGAATCAACGAAAAGGAAGGCATCAGAACCGTAATTCATAAGTTTGAAGAGTTGGAAAAATTACATCAGGTTTGGAGCCTATAATTTTAACATATAATTGGAGACTTCATCCATATAGTTTTGTTAAATTTAACTTCTATTCTCCGTTCAAATTATGGATTCATTAATTAGTATAAAAAATTTAAGTATTTCTTTCAATAACCAAGACAAGACCAATAAAGTAGTCTCTGAGATTGGTTTTGAGGTGTTGCCCAATCAGATTGTAGGGGTTGTTGGGGAGTCTGGAAGTGGTAAGTCTGTTACCTCGATGGCCATTATGGGTTTGTTGCCCACGAATATCACCAAAGTGACAGGAAGTATTTTGTACAATGGCCTTTCATTAATTGAGATTGCTCCAAGAGAATTTAGAAAAATCATAGGGAATGAAATGAGTATGATTTTTCAAGAACCCATGACCTCTTTAAATCCAAGTTTGACTTGTGGAGAACAAGTGGCAGAGGTGTTAGCGTTGCATACATCACTTTCAAAAAAAGAGATTGAAGATGAGGTCTTGAGCTTGTTTCAAAAAGTGAAATTACCAAGGCCAAAAAAAATGATGAGTCAATACCCTCATGAATTATCTGGTGGGCAGAAACAACGTATAATGATTGCGATGGCAATAGCTTGTAAGCCTAAACTTTTGATTGCGGATGAACCAACAACGGCTTTAGATGTAGGGGTTCAAAAGGAAATTGTTTTGTTGTTAAAAGCACTTCAGCAAGAAACAGGGATGAGTATCCTCTTCATTACCCATGATTTAGCTTTGATTACTGAAATTGCACATCACATAGTTGTTATGCAAAAGGGAAAGATAGTTGAGCAGGGAAGTGTACATCAAGTTTTTTTGAATCCACAAGAAATTTACACCAAAGCCTTGATTAATGCTAGGCCAAAGATGAATATAAGATTGAAAGAACTGCCATCGGTAACAAGTTATCTAGAAGATGATTTTTTTGAAGAGCAGTACACACCGGAGGAAAGAAATTTATATCATCAAAAAATATACAGTCAACAACCTTTATTAGAGGTAAAAAACCTCAAGACGTATTACTTTTCAAAAAACAGTTGGTTTTCAAAAGGCAATGTAGTCAAAGCAGTCGATAATGTTTCTTTTAGGGTGTATCAAGGAGAGACTGTTGGTTTGGTAGGAGAATCAGGAAGTGGAAAGTCTACCATTGGAAGAACAATTTTGAACCTAGAAAAAGCTACAAGTGGAGAAATTTGGTATGATGGAGTCAATTTACTTTCCTTGTCTTCAAGAGAGAGAAAAAAATATAGACAGGCCATTCAACTGATTTTTCAAGACCCATACTCTTCATTAAATCCTATGATGAAAGTAGGAGAGGCTATACTAGAGCCTATGGTTAGGCATGATATTTTAGAAACCAATGAAGAGAGAAAAAATTATATTTATCAGTTGTTAGCAAAAGTGGGTCTAGAAAAGGAACATTATGATAGGTATCCTCACGAATTTTCTGGCGGGCAAAGGCAGAGAATAGGAATTGCTAGAGCTTTAGCCTTGCAACCGAAACTTATTATATGCGATGAATCTGTTTCGGCTTTGGATGTTTCAGTACAGGCACAAGTATTGAATTTACTTAATAAGTTAAAAAAGGAATTTGAATTTACTTATTTGTTTATTTCACATGATTTGTCCATTGTAAAATTCATGTCTGATCAATTGATTGTTTTGAACAAAGGAAAAATAGAGGAAGTAGGGGATGCAGATATAATTTACAAATCTCCCCAAAAGACATATACTAAAAGACTGATTAGCGCAATCCCAAAGGGGATATAAAACTGTGATTCATGTGAATAAATTGTATATTGCATCAAATTTTTGTGATATGCAATTTAGGTTGTTAGCAGTTTCGATACTGTTATTTTTGGTTTCGTGTGGTGTTAAAAAAAAGACGAATTTGAATATTGAAATTCCAAAAATCAAATACTCAAAACTGATAGAAGAAAACGCTTCTAAAAACATACAAGATTCTGAATCTACTTCCCTAAAGATTAAAGGGAAGATGTCTTATAGAATTGGTAGTACTTCACAAAAATTAGGACTTAATTTTAGAATATCTAAAGGAGAAAAAATTTGGGTGAGTGGAGATTTTTTTGGGATTCCAGTAGTAAAAATGTTGATAGAAAAAGATCAAGTTTCTTATTACAACAAAATTGACAAGACCTATTTTGAGGGTTCATTTGAGTTCATAAAGCAGTTGACGGGTATCAACGTTTCCTATGCTGTTATAGAAAAATTACTCTTAGGAGAAGTAATTTTGGACTTAAATGAAAAAAAATATGACATGACGACTAAAGAAAACGCTTATTTTCTTTATGACAAAATTGCCAATCAATTTTTTGTTGAAGTGGCTATTTATCCTTTTTCTTTTAAAACCAAGTCACAGTCAATAGCCCACGAACACAAGAAAAAATCATTTGCTACTTACTATAACAATTATCAAAATATTGATGGAATAGTGTTTCCAAAAGAGTTTACAATAAAGGCAAAAAATAAAGACATTGAAACCATTATTACGATCAGTTACAATGAAGTTAAGTTCAATGAAAAATTGAGTTTTCCCTTCAAAGTTCCTAAAGAATGTGATCAAAAGATAGTGGTAAATCCAAAAGAAATATAAAAAAAGATGAGTAGAAAAGCCCTTCTGATTTTTAGTGTTTTGTCTTTGATGTTTACGATTTCATTTTCACAAACAGCTAAGCAAAAAGCATTGGAAAAGAGACGCTATCAGTTGCAACAGGAAATTGTAAGAGTCAACAAACTGTTGTTTAAGAATCAAAAAAAAGAAGAAAACATATTAGGTTATTTGAGTGATTTGAACAAAAGGATCCAAGTAAGATCGGACCTCATAAAAGCGATTGTTGCAGAGGCCAATTTTTTTAAAAATGAGATTAGCAAAAATGAAAAGTTAAAAAGTGAATTAGAAAAAGAATTAAAATTTTTAAAAGAAGATTATGCTCAAATGATCCTAAAATCTTACAAAAGTAAGTCTGAACAAAGTAAGTTGATGTTTTTATTGTCTTCTAAAAATTTCTATCAAGGATATAAGCGTTTTCGTTATATGCAACAATATGCAGATTTTAGAAAAAAACAAGGAGACACAATAGTTGCTAAAACAAAAAAAATAGCTGAGATTACTAGTGATTTGAAGGTTCAAAGAAATAAGAAGGAAGCACTGGCTAAGAAGAATAAAGTAGAAGCAGATCAATTAGCTTTCGAGAAAGCAGATCAATTAGATTTGATGAAGCAAATTAAATCTAAAGAAAATCAATATTTAGCTGATCTTAAAAAGAAGCAAGTAGAGGAAAGAAAGATAGACTTAGAAATTGAACGAGTGATTAAAGAGGCAATTGCCGCATCAAGAGCAAGGACTAAAGCCAAAAAGACAAAAATTGATGTAAACGCTAAGCCTTCTGGTTTTGCACTAACCCCAGAAGGAAGAGCTTTGGCAAATCGTTTTGAACAAAATAGAGGTAAACTACCTTGGCCTGTTTCAGAAGGTGTTGTCACAAGGAATTATGGTGTCATACGTCATCCAGTTTACAAAAATAATACTATAGATAGTAGAGGGATATGGATTGCAACCAAAAAGAATGCCAACGCTAGAGCTGTTTTTAAAGGAACTGTTTTGGCAATTCAATCTGTGAGTGGTCGTTATGCTGTTTATGTACAGCATGGAAATTACATATCACTATATAACAACTTAGACAAGGTGTATGTAGCTAAAGGACAGAAAGTTAACTTGAAACAGCCATTGGGAGTTGTTTTTACTGATAAAGTGAGTGGAAATACAGAGTTAAAGTTTCAAGTTTGGAGAGATTCCAAAAAACAAAATCCGATTTATTGGTTGGCTAAAATGTGATCCAAAAATATAGGTGCTGCAAATCGTTGAGCAGGTGTTCTTAGCGGTCAAATAGTGACCTTAGTTCGGTCGCTTCTCTTGCTTTCATTTTTCCAGCGACAACTAAACTTAATTGTCTGCGGTGTAATGCATTTTTGTGTCGTTTCTTTTCTAAATCGGTTTCAGGAATTAGGATAGGAATTGTTTGGGGTTTTCCATTTTCATCAACAGCAACAAACGTATAAATAGCTTCATTTACCTTTGTTTTTTTACCAGAAGTTCTATCCTCAAGGTAAACATCAGCGATTACTTCCATAGACGAGGAAAATGCTCTAGAAACTTTTGCTTCTATCGTCATCATACTACCTAGAGGAATCACTTTTTCGAAAGAGACATTGTTTACTGCCACCGTTACACAGATCATGTTGGCATGCCTTTGTGCTGAAATACAGCAAATTCTATCGATACGAGCTAGTAACTCACCACCAAAAAGACCTTGTAAGGCATTGGTGTCACTGGGCAGGATAATGTCAGTGGCTATGGCTAGAGAATCCGTTGGTTTTTTTGTTTTCATAGAAATCAATCATAAAGCTTATGGTTAAAGATAAGGTTTATTATTTATTGATTAATGAAGAGCCAAGCGTGTTTGTTATCGTTTTTACGGATGTAATTCATGTGATTGATTGCGTCTATTTTGTTGTCAAAAGAAGCGTAGCTAACTTGTGTCAATCCCCATTTGTTTACACCGATAATTTTTGCATCAAATCCTTTTGCTTTTAAAAGGGTTACTTTTCTGGTTGCGTTTTTGGCAATCTTAAAAGCTCCTGCTACAATATGATATTGAAGAGTTTTTTTCTCCTTGATGACCTCTTTTTCAACAGTTAATCTAACCGCGGGTAAAGGTTTTAAGATGTTAAAAGAAGCTTGCTGTATTTGATGGGTTACTTTCTTTTGTGCTAAAACTTCTTGCTGATTTATTTTTTGTTTTACATAAAGATTACCAGCAAATAAAATTCCTAAGGCAATACCAGCACTAGCTATGTATTTACCATAAGGCTTTTTGTTTTCAATATTTGAGGATTTGCTTTTAGATCTTAAGATATAGTCAGCACTCACATCACTTAAGCCAAAAGAGCTAGTGAGGTAATTGATTTTGTTTAAAGGTTCAAAGATCAGGTGTTCGTCATCTAAGTTTAATTGTCCAATTTTATCAAGAAACAAAGGCTCTTTTTGTAAGTGAATTTGCCATTTTTCTACAACATGTTGGATTTTTTCTGCAGCGTCGTCAAAAGTTATATTGAGTGATTTAGCGATATGGTTGATCAATAAACCATCGTTTTGTTGAAGATTTACATTAAAAGAAATGATTTTTGAGGGGGGGCTGAACTGGTGATTCTCGATATTTATTTGACTGGAAATGTTGTTACTCACAAATCCTCCAAAGTCAGGAACAATCACACATTCGTACCTGTATAGTAAATCGCTAATGTATTTAGATAACTGCATCTAACAAAAATATCAAAAAATTGAGAGGTTTCAAGATTTGAACCCTAAATTTTTTAAAACATTTTTTTTGTACCTTCTTGATAAAATTGGATATGAATTTTAATGAGCTTATGTATGCTCTTGCTTTGCAAGAAACTAAAGGAGTGGGAGTCATTACGGCAAGAAAACTTATTGACGTTTATGGAAGTGCCATACAGTTGTTTTTCGCCCACCAAACCCATCGAATTGAAAAAGAGGTAAATCCCAAGTTGTTTCGTCAATTGTTTTCGAAGGCATCTTTGCTAAAAGCGGAAAAAGAGTTAAAACTGGCAGAGGATAAAGGTTTGAAGTGCCTGTACTACAAAGATGATAATTACCCAAGGTATTTGTTAGAAAGTATGGATGCTCCTTTGATTTTGTTTCAAGATGGGAGTTGTGATGTTAACTCTTATGATAGAATCATAAGCATAGTAGGAACAAGAAATATGACGAATTATGGTCGAGGATTTTGTGAACAATTAATCATCTCTTTGAAAGCGTATCAGCCTTTGATTGTTAGCGGTTTTGCTTATGGAGTAGATATTTGTTCACATCTAGAAGCTTTGAAGCACGAGGTGCCTACAGCAGCTGTTTTGGCTCATGGCTATGGAATGATCTATCCCAGTGAGCATAAAAGATTTTACCAGCAGGTGAAAGAAAGTGGTGGTTTCTTATCAGAGTTTCCCTACGATGAGCAACCTCTGAGAGGTAATTTTTTAAGGAGAAATAGGATTGTAGCAGGATTGAGTGAAGCCACAGTAGTTATTGAATCGGCAATGAAAGGCGGTTCTTTGGTTACGGCAGATCTTGCAAATTCGTATCATAAGGAAGTATTTGCTTTGCCTGGAAGATCCTCAGATGTTTATAGTAAAGGCTGTAACCATTTGTTCAAAACCCACAAAGCATCGATGATTACTTCAGGTGAAGATTTAATTGAGCAGTTGGGTTGGAAGAAATCTAAAACGAGTATCGCTTCTAGAACAATACAGCCTCAATTATTTCTAGATTTGGAAGGTGATGAAAAAAAAATATATGAGTTGTTGTCGACGAACTCAATGTATTCTGATGAAATGGCTAGGATTATGGAGCTCCCAATATACAAGATTTCGAACTGTATTTTCCAGTTAGAAATGAAAGGATTGATTGAAGTATTGCCTGGAAAATTAATCAGAAGACTTTAGTTTTTTTTACTGATGTATGTTTCGAGTACTACTGCAGAAATAATAACTCCACCTCCAATTATTGTTGAAAGGGTAGGGATTTCACCTAAAAAAAGAAACCCTAAAAATGTACCATACAGCGGTTGAATACAACTCAGTAATGACACACTAGTTGCTGAGAAGTTTTTGAAATTACGAACCAAATAGGTGTGTCCAATTGCAGTAGTAAAAACGCCTAAAATGAGCAAATGATAAAGTTGATCTGTATAGCTTGCAGTTTCAATATTTATGAAAGCAAAAATTGGAGTTAGCATGACAACAATTAGTCCCGTTTGGTAAAGCATTAATTTAGTGGGATTGTTATTTGTGACTAAACTTTTCATTAAAATATTTCTAACGGCATAAAAAATAGCAGAGGATACTCCGAATAAGATTCCTAAACTGGTCTGGTTTCCAAAACTGAACACCGGTGTTAAGATATAAAGTCCTACTAAAACTAATAATCCTAGTAGCAAATGTTTGGGATTAAAGGTGGTTTTACGAATCGTTGGTTCCAGTAAAGTGGTGAAGATAGGATAAGTGAACAAGGATATAATTCCTAATCCTACTCCTGCCAATTGTAAAGCATAAAAATAAGTAATCCAGTGTCCGGCTTGTAAAAAAGCGGAAAGAAAAAACAGGCCGCCTTCTTTTGAAAGATCAATTTTTAAACTGATCTTTTTGAATTTCACATAGACGTAAATAGCAACAAAAGCAAACAAGCATCTAGACCAAATGGTTAGTGCAGGAGGTAATGAAATATAGTTTCCAAAGGGGGCAGCAGTTGCAATAATGAATAAAGCTAAATTGAGCTCCAGTATATTTTTAAGTTGATTTTTCATAGCAGATGTTTGTTATTTCTTTCCTGTACTCCCAAAGCCACCAGTGCCTCTTTGGGTACTGTCTAATTGTTCTACTTCTACCCAAGTGGCTTGTTCATGTTTTGCAATGACCAATTGTGCAATGCGTTCTCCATCAGTAATTTCAAAAACATCGTTAGAAAGATTTACTAGAATCACACCAATTTCTCCACGATAATCTGCATCAACAGTTCCTGGGGAGTTCAAAACTGTGATTCCTTTTTTTGCTGCCAAGCCACTTCGGGGCCTTACTTGTGCCTCATATCCGTGAGGTAAAGCAATAAACAATCCGGTTTTTACAATAGTGCGTTCCAATGGTTTTAAGAAAATACTTTCTTTTAGATTTGCTTTTAAGTCCAGACCAGCAGCTCCGAGAGTTTCGTATTTTGGTAAATGGTGTGTTGATGTATTGATGACCTGTATTTTCATATGAGATGCGATTTATGGCAAAAGTAAGTCTTATTTATTTTTTGAAAGTCTTTGTTTGATAAAATCTCGTTCTGCTAGAAAAACAATAACTAGAACAGATAAAAGTAGAGTGGTATTGATTATGACTTGTCCTCTAAACAAATAAAAGGACAGAAAACTGAGCCCGGTTACGAAGAGGAGTAGGCCTATGATTTTAGTTGTTTCATAAGGTGTTTCATAATGCTTTTGTCCATAGTAATACGAGATGATCATCATACATCCATAGACACAGAAAGTGACCCAAGCTGCGCCCATATATCCAAAAACAGGAACCACTACAATCAGACCTATGATGGTTAAAATTCCACCTAAAACAGAAAAATACATTCCGTATTTGGTTTGATTTGTGTTTTTGTACCAGACAGATAAGTTGTTGTAAATTCCTAGCATTAAGTTTGCTAATAATATGATTGGGACAATCGATAATGCTTCAAAGTATTCAGGTTTTTTTAGCAGTAGGTTTGCAAAAAAATCAACATATGATACAATAGTAAGTACGATAAATGCACCTAATATTGTAAACCATTTTAAGATAAGAGCATAGGAGGCTCTTGCGTTTTCTTTTTTAGAAATATTAAAGAAAAAGGGTTCTGCGCCCAGTTTGAATGCCATAATGTATATAGACATGAAGACTCCGAGTTTGTACACTCCAGCATATGCACCTGCAATGCTGTCGTTTAAAAATCTAGGCAAAATAAGTTTGTCTAAATTTTCATTTGTCACGTAAGCTAACCCAGCGATTAAAATCGGCCAACCATAGCTTAACATTTTTCTCAAAAGAGTGAGGTCTATTTTAAGTTTGAATTTTAAAAACATAGGGAAGACCATTAGAAAAGTAACTCCACTAGCCAATAGGTTGGCTAAAAATATAAAACCTGTTTTTGATGAGGTTGGAAACCATCCTAAGTAATCGATTGTTTCTTTTTCAGAGAGCATCATTAGAAACAAAACATTGAGGCTGGCAAAAACAGAGACATTGAATACTCTAAAAAGAGCGTAGTTGAGCGACTTGTTTTTTACTCTCAGGTAGGCAAATGGAATCACTGTCAAGGTATCAAACAATAGAATCCCAAGGAGTGTCTTGTAATGTAGCACTTCCTTAAAACCTAAAAGTGGAGCTATTTTGGTTGCAGACAAAAATAAAGGGATCAAAAGAGCCATAGCGACTAATGCAACAGCGCTGAATGAAGTGCTAAGTACTTTGTTTTTCTCTTTTTCAGAATTAAAAAATTTAAAGAAAGTAGTTTCCATTCCAAAGGTTAGCAACACATTAAAATAAGCAGCCCAAACATAAAACTCTGTATTTATATTAAATTGCTGAGTATTCTCTAGTGTTTTGGTGTGTAAGCCTACCAAAAAAACGTTTACCGCTTTAGGTAAAACAGCGGCCAATCCATAAACAAATGTGTTTTTGATAAAAGATTTAATCGTGCTCAATTGGAATTAGATATACTACAAATATATCCTATTTTTAGAGAAGTATTGTTTTTATAATAATTGTTCTTGACACACGTTTGTTTCCTTGTGTTTCCGGAATGTATTCAAACAGCCAAGATAAAGTTGTAGCGTAATAAATGCCAAATACTAAATCTAAATACTTAAATTTGTGAATTCAAAAACCAGATAAATGAAAACAGTACATTCAATTTTAGCAGCTTTTGTAATCATCGCCATTGCGATGGTTGTGTTTAATGCAGTGATGAGTTTAAAGAGAGAAGAAAAGTTCAAAGCCGGAGATCGTAAATTAGGGCTAGTTGCTTTGATTTTAACGCATATTCAGTTGTTGACAGGGTTAGTAACCTATTACATTTCTCCGTGGTACCAAACACTAAAGAATGTGGGTATGGGAAAGGCAATGAAAGATGCTGAATTGAGATTGATGACTGTTGAGCATCCCTTGACAATGATTGTTGCCATTGTTTTGATCACAATAGGCTGGTCTCGTCATAAAAAGTTAGCTGAGGACCAAGCAAAATTTAAATCTTTTGCTATATTCTACGGAATTGCATTCGTGTTGATTTTGTCAAGAATTCCTTGGGCACAGTGGATTTAATAAACCCAATTTTAACAAATGGCGAAGCATAAAAAAATGCCTTTAGGAAAAAAGATACTTGCATATCCACTCTCGATATTGTTTTATCTTATTTACGGTTTGTTGCTTGTTTTTTTTCAACCAGTTCAATGGGTTAGTTTAAAGTTTGGGGGTTATACTGCTCATAAAAGAGCAGTGGATTTGTTGAACGCTTCTCTAACGGTTTCGCTTCGTATTTTGGGAACCAAAGTAAAGTTTATAAACCCTTACACTTTTGATTCTGATGTACCCCATATTATTGTGGCTAATCATCAAAGTTTACACGAAATTTCTCCTTTGGGATGGTTTTTTAGTGGTTTGCATCCAAAATACATCTCTAAAATAGAATTGGGAAAGGGTATCCCAAGTGTTTCTTTCAATTTGAAACATGGAGGTTCTGCTTTGATTGACCGTAAAGACGCAAGGCAGTCATTATCTGAAATCAGAAAATTTGCCAAATACATTACAAAACACAATCGTTCTGGAATTATTTTCCCTGAAGGAACTAGAAGTAGAAATGGTCGACCAAAGAGATTTTCTGAAAATGGTTTGAAAGTTTTAACCAAGTTTGCACCCAATGCAGTTGTGATTCCTGTGACGATAAACCATTCATGGAAATTATGGGAGTACGGAAAGTTTCCAATGAACATAGGAGTAAAAATGACCATTGAAACCCATCAGCCTATAAAAGTCTCGGAGGGTTCTTTTGAAGATTTTTTTGCGGAAGTTGAAGCAAAAATAAAGTCTAAAATAGAATACTAAGTTTACTTGTTAAGCCTAAAGGAGTCGCCATCCTTTAAAAAACCAAACTTTGATCTGGTCTCTTTTATATGTTTTTTCTTGATATTGATTTGACTCAAATGTTCTCCTCCTTTTAGATTTATTAAAGTTTCTCCAAGAGCGTTTATGACTTTAGAATCTCCTTTATAGTCTATATTATTGTTGTCTTTTCCTATTCTGTTTACTGCTACAACATAACTCATGTTTTCTATGGCTCTAGCAATTAATAATTGATTCCAAGCAAACGATCTTTTGGCGGGCCAATTGGCAACGTATAAGGCCAAGTCATAGTCATCGGTATTGCGTGACCAAACAGGGAAACGAAGATCGTAACAAATGAATGGTTTTATTTTCCAGCCTTTGTAATTGATTGTAGAGTTTGTCTTTCCAGCGCTATAGATTTGATCTTCTTTTCCATAGGAAAACAAATGCTTTTTGTCGTATGTCGCTTTGATCCCTTGAGGGGTTACAAATATAAATCGATTATAAAACTTGGTGTTTTCTTGAATGCTTAGCGATCCGCAAATGGCGCAATTTAGTTTTTTCGCCATGTCAATCATCCACAATACGGAAAGGCCTTCCATGGTTTCTGCTACTATAGGGGGTGTAGTGCAAAACCCAGTTGCAAACATCTCAGGTAGTACAATCAAATCTGTATTTACTTTATTTAGTTTTGTTGTGTAGTGCTCCAGATTTTTTGAGGGGTTACTCCATACAACATTTGATTGGACAAGAGTGATGTTTAGGGAGTCAGACATTGATCAAGTGTTAAAGTAAAAAGATACCTGTAAAAGTATTAAATTTTTAAAGAGGATTTGTCTCTATTTGATTTTATAAGTTGTTGTTTTATGGGTGATAGGTTTTTTTATTGAGTTAACTTCTTATTAGTAATGGTTTTAGAGCTTTTTTATAAAGTTAACTCTTGGGTTGGTTTGTGATTAATATTTAATTCTTCTATAAAATTCATGTAGAAATATTACTTTTACGCTACAAACATAGATTTATTTTGAGTAGTTTAAAGGTAGCGGTTTTTGGAGGAGGTAGTTGGGCAACAGCTATTGTAAAAATGTTATGTGAAAATGTTGATCAAGTAGGTTGGTATATGCGTAATACTACTGCTATAGATTATATTAAAGAACACAGTCACAACCCAAATTATTTAACCTCTATAGAGTTTAATAACAAGCATTTGGTTTTGTCAGATGATTTTAATGCCATGGTTAGTGATGCAGACGTTCTTATTTTTGCCATCCCTTCAGCTTTTTTAAATGCTGAGCTCTCTAAGTTAACTCTTTCTTTAAAAGACAAGACCGTGTTTTCTGCTATCAAAGGAATTGTTCCAGAGACAGGATTGATCGTTGGAGAGCATTTGCACGAAATCTACAAAATACCTTATGATCAGATTGGAGTTATCACTGGTCCTTGCCATGCAGAAGAAGTCGCTTTGGAGCGTTTGTCTTATTTGACGATTGCTTGTCAAGATGAAAAAAAGGCAAAGATTCTATCGGATTGTTTGACGTCGGATTATATTTTTTGTAAAACTTCAGACGATATCATTGGGACGGAGTACGCTGCAATGTTAAAAAATATTTATGCAATAGCAGCAGGTATTGCTCACGGACTAGGGTATGGTGATAATTACCAAGCGGTATTGATGTCGAATGCAGTAAGAGAAATGAAGCGTTACATCAAAAAGGTACATAAAATGAAACGTAACATTAACAACTCTGCTTATTTGGGAGATTTATTGGTTACGGGATACTCTACTTTTAGTAGAAATCGTATGTTTGGAAACATGATCGGTAAAGGCTACACGGTTAAATCTGCGATGATGGAAATGAAAATGGTGGCTGAAGGATACTATGCAGTAAAACCAGCTTACGAAATGAATCAGATCAATGGAGCTAAAACACCCATCATTGATGCCGTTTATAGCGTAGTATACGAGGGGAAAAGCCCAAAGAAACATTTTAAGATATTGTCAGAACATTTAGATTGACCTTTTATTCCTCTCTGCTAATTATTTTTTAAGGTGGTCAGAAAATTTCAAGTTTTTCAATTTAAGAACAAATGCCAATAAAGAGTGACTTCATCACTATTCTTTGTTGATGTATAAGCAAGGAGTTGAATTCGTTAATTTCAACAAGACAAATTTAGAGAGTAGTTCCTATTTTTTTAGATTTAAAAAACTAAAAAGCAGTACTTATTTAGCGACAATACCTTCTTTATTTCCCAGTTGTTTTATGACTCTCAAAGCGCCTTGTTTAAGGGAGTTTTTAGGAAATTCAAATCGTTTTTCGTACATGTTCTTGCCAATGAAAAAAGTAGTATTGTAGAAGTTTGTCAATTTAAAAAGGTCTGGAATGACTAGTTCTACTTTGGCAAAAGATTTTGCGGGTAACTTTTCTATCGTCTTTCTCATTAATGAAGTTTCAATCCATTTCTCTTCATCATATCCTTTAGACACTAAAATAGCCATTTCCAAATCTTCATCACGGTCGTTTACCAAATAGGCATTCCAATCATCACATTGAAATTCCTCATTATACTCCTTGACTATAGCCATAAAAACGTCTGTAATTTCTGGGATGACGATGTCTTTTTTCATGAAGTATGTTTAAAAAGAAAAGAACAACACTTTAGTGTTTGGTTCTTTTAAGTAATGTTTTAGTTAACAGATTTAAATTGTTCTAGGAATCGAATGTCATTTTCGTAAAACATTCGAATATCAGGGATTTGATACAACAACATGGCAATACGTTCAATACCCATTCCAAATGCGTAGCCTGAATATGTAGCAGGGTCTATATTCGCATTTTTTAACACATTAGGATCTACCATTCCGCATCCCATAATTTCTAACCAACCCGTTCCTTTGGTTATTTTGTAGTCAGTTTCGGTTTCCAGTCCCCAATAAATATCAACTTCAGCACTAGGCTCTGTAAAGGGGAAGTAAGAGGGGCGTAATCGGATTTTAGATTTTCCAAACATCTCCTTAGTAAAGTATAAAAGAGTTTGTTTTAAGTCTGCAAAAGAAACATCTTTATCTATGTATAGACCTTCTACTTGATGGAAAATGCAATGTGCACGAGCAGAAATGTCTTCATTTCTAAAAACACGACCTGGAGATAATGTTCTTATCGGTGGTTTGTTGTTCTCCATGTACCTCGTTTGTACTGATGAAGTGTGTGTACGTAATAAAATATCTGGATTTTGTTCAATAAAGAACGTGTCTTGCATATCTCTAGCAGGATGATATTCAGGTAAGTTTAATGCTGTAAAATTGTGCCAATCATCTTCTATCTCGGGTCCTTCAGAAACAGTAAAACCAATTCTAGAAAACACTTCAATTATTTGATTTTTGACTATGGATATAGGGTGCCTAGAGCCTAAAGACATCGGTTCCGATGGTCTCGTTAAATCATTTAAGCGACTTGTGTTTAAGTTTGCTTCCTCAATATTATTTTTGAGTTCACTCACTTTAAGCTCTGCAGCATTTTTAAAAGCATTTAGTGCTTGACCAAATTCTTTTTTCTGATCGTTAGATACGTTTTTAAATTCAGCAAAAAGATCATTTAAAACCCCTTTTTTTCCTATGTATTTAATTCTAAATGCTTCGAGTTCTTCTTTAGAGGTAGCCCTGAAATCGTTTACTTCCCCAATTAATTCTTTGACTTTGTCTAACATATTTGTTATTCAGAAATTTAAACTACAAATTTAAAAAACTATTTCAGAGTTTTGAGATAATTAAATTATAGTTTTGAACCTTTTTTATTGTTGTGTTTCTTTGTTTCAGATGAATTTTTATACCTAAATGAAGAGTTCATGTTTTTCTTTAGATTCTTCAATATCTGGTAAAAGCAGTTTTATTCCAACATTCCATGCTTAATCCATTGGTCAAACAATGCTAGCTCAGTGGTGTCTAGTTTTGTGCCGTTTTGAGGCATAAATCCTCTTGTTCCTTGTTTGCGATTGATTCGATCATGAATTAAATCTGCATTAAATTGAGTAAAAATATATTCTGTGTAGTTTGTTTTTGAACCCCCAGTGTGGCACCCAGAGCATTTGTCGTTGATGATAGGTAAAAGATCACGGGTGAAACGAACTTTCTTAGATTCTTCTGCGTTCTCTACCGTATTGCTATCTTGGTTGTCACCGGTGTTGTCTGTAGGATCATTTTTACGATCGTCTACGTTGCCATCATTTCCCTCTTTTTCTTCCTCGAGACTGTTGTCATCATTTGT
>NZ_JBDNAI010000050.1:0-3924 GCF_039768515.1 Wenyingzhuangia sp. | reverse complement strand
GGAATAAACGTATATGATAAAATTGAGACCTTTATTGAAGAGCAGCTGAATGTAAACGTTTTTGTTTAACTTTTTTCTATCTTTACTTAAAATAAATTGCTAGCCAGAAACTGTTCTGAGCTAGTCTATATGCTATTTTAGTTATGAAAAAGTTGTTTGATCAAGTGTCATATCAATGCAGTAAAGAGGTTACAGAATCGTACAGCACCTCCTTCTCGTTAGCGACAAAAATGTTAGATACTTCTATTAGAAGCGACATTTATAATATCTATGGCTTTGTTCGTTTTGCGGATGAAATTGTAGATAGTTTTCATGATTATCCTAAAGAAGAATTATTCAATCGTTTTGAAGAAGACTTAAACTTAGCTATTGAGCAAAAAATTAGTTTAAACCCAATCTTAAACGCTTTTCAACATAGTTTTCACAAATATTCGATTGATCGTGCATTGGTTAACGCCTTTATGCGAAGTATGCGTTGGGATTTATCTAAAAAAACATATTTAACTGATGAAGATTATAAAGCCTACATCTACGGTTCAGCAGATGTTGTTGGTCTTATGTGTTTAAAGGTGTTTGTCAATGGTGACAACGAAGCATATTTACATTTAAAAGACTCTGCAATGGCCTTGGGATCTGCCTTTCAAAAAGTTAACTTTTTACGGGACCTCAAAGATGATTTTGAGGGATTGAGCCGCTCATATTTTCCCAACATCAACCTGAAAGAATTTTCGGAAGAAAACAAAATGGCAATTATTAGTGAAATCGAAGCTGATTTTGAAAAAGGATTAGACGGTATCTTTCAACTACCAAATGCAGCACGTTTTGGAGTGTACACTGCCTACAAATACTATTCTAAGCTCTTGAAGAAACTTAAAAAAACGCCCTCAGTTGCGATTGCATCTGCACGTATTAGAGTTCCAAATTATGAAAAAATGGGGGTTTTAGCCCGATCTTATGTAAATTACAGATTTAATCTTTTATAATTTATATGGAAGTTTTCTATTGGTTTTTAACCTATTTAGCCACTTTTTTATTCATGGAGTTTATGGCTTGGTTTTCACACAAATATATCATGCATGGTTTTTTGTGGTCATGGCATAAAGACCACCACAAAAAGGACCATGATTCTTGGTTTGAGCGCAATGATTTATTTTTCATCTTCTATGCAGCCGTTAGCATGAGCTTAATGGTACTATGGGGGGAATATGGCTTCTGGGCGGGTTTTCCTATGGCCGCTGGTATTTTCACCTATGGCATGACCTATTTTTTGGTTCATGACATTTTCATACACCAACGTTTTAAATTATTCCGTAATTCAAGCAGCAAATACGCGAAAGGTCTGCGTCGTGCACACAAAATGCATCACAAAAACATACACAAAAACGGCGGAGAATGTTTCGGAATGCTATGGGTTCCCTTAAAATATTTTAAGTAATCTTTATTGTTTCATCCAATTGTTGGAGAACTCGCATTCGCGAAATGACTTATTTACGCTCACAAAAGTATCTTCAATTTTCTCTTTGATCCACTTCTTTACAGTGCGTACTTGTTTGTCACGTAGTGCTAAGTCCTTTATTTTGGTAAAGTCTTTAGAGTAATCTGCTTCATGTTCTTCGTAGCGGTTAACCACTTTAAGAATCTTATACTTCTTTGCTCCTCCTCTATCTTCTTCTAATAAAGGGAGTGAAATTTCGCCTTCTTTAAGACTTTTCACTTGGTTGTACAATTCAGGATCCATTTTGGTTAATTCAAAACGGGTATCACCAGTGACAGGATTGACTATTTTACCTCCATTATTCCTGGTTTCTTTTTCATATGAAAAATTATAGGCTGCACTTTCAAAGGTGATCTCTTCGTCCAAAATACGGACCCGAATGGAATCTAGGAGTGCCTTACTTTTGTTCAATGTTTCTGCATCAACCTGTGGCATTAATAAAATGTGCCGTATGTCAATTTCTTGTCCCCGAATTTCATCAACAGTTAAAATATGCCATCCAAACTCTGTTTTAAAAGGAGAAGAAACCTCTCCTGCCTCTAAACTAAAAGCCATATTTCTAAACTCTTTGGCCATTCTTGGACGCTTTCTATGCAGAGTATACTTCCCTCCGCTAGAACGTGATCCAGGATCCTGAGAGTACAAGATTGCTTTGGAAGCAAAACTCAACCCCTTTTCCTCTACATCATTTTTAAAACCATCCAATTGGGCGATAATACGCTTTCGTTCTTCTTCTTTTACGGCCGGTTCAATAACGATTTGTGCGATCTCTAATTCAGTTCCAAAAACAGGTAAATCTTCTTTTGGAATGGATTCAAAAAAATCACGCACCTCTTCTGGTGTGATTTCTACTTTTTCAATAATATCGGCCTGCATCAATTGAGATAACTTCTGCACTTTATTAATTTCAAACAATTCTTCACGGAAGGAAAGTTCATCTGTTTTATTATAGAATTCTAGTACTTTTTCTAAACTTCCTAACTGCTGTGTGAAATAATCAATACTTTGATCGACATATGAATACACCTCTGCATCAGAAACTTCCAGACTATCCTGTATGGCATGATGCGCATAGAGCTTATCTTCCATCAACTTTCCCAATAATTCACAGCGTGTAACTCCTTTTGTTGAAATTCCCTGTGACTCCATATCGGTCAGGGTCTTGTCTATGTCTGAATCTAAAATAACATAGTCACCAACGACAGAGATTACACCGTCTAATTTAATGCGTCCTTGAGTGTCTGCCTTGGGTCCTTGAGCGAAACCTAATAAGGTCGTCAAGAACAAACATAGATTAACGATATATTTCAAACTTGTTGGCTTGTATTGCATCTTGTAAAATTTCTTGGTCAAATTGTTTAATGAACTCTAACTTGGATTGGTTGAAAACGATTTTACGAATGGTATTTTCTACCAACTGATAGGGTGCGTTTTCATTTCTTAATCGATAATCAGATACCCAGAGCAAATATACTTCGAATGAATCTTCAATGAAGAAAAATTGTGATTTTTTTAAATAATTATCAAAACTCAACAAAGGGATTTCTGGAAATCGCTGCTGAAAAGAATGCTTAGTAAACCAAATAGAGTCATTGTTTTGATAAGACGAAAATTGTATACGTAAAGAATCCAGATAACGCTTGTCTTCTTCTTGATTTAATTGAAAATGCTCAATCACTTCATCCAGATTAGAAGCTGAGCTAGAAAGGCCAATTACACGCGCCTGCAGCACGTCTTCTTTGAGCTTGAAATTATATTTATTTTTCGTGTAATATGCCCTCATTAACGTGGGATCTACCATGGTATCTATTACCGATTTGACCAGCGATTCTTTGTAAGTTGTCGCCCATAAGTCGAGACGATAATCTTCGACCAATGCATTGAGTGCTTCTTGAGAAGATTGTTCTAGATTAAAAACAGCTTGATCATACAACAAATGTTTTTTTGCCCAAGTATTGATGGTGCTTTGCGCTAGCAAAATACTATCCTCCTTTGAAACGACCATTGGCAGTTGTTCCTCAATGTCTGATAAATACAAATAGTGACTTCCAACGCGTGCAACAACGACATCTTGGTCAACACTTGTCCATTGATTACAGGTCGATAGCCAACTCAAAACAATCCCACTAAAAATAATTTGTAATTTCATTTGATGCAAAGATTTGGTTAAAGATGGTGATTTGAATGATTACTTTTAAACGAAAAAAAACAAAATTATTGTGTCTTATTAACAAAAATAGGTGGTGATTTATTAATAAAAACCATAAATTACTGTTTAACAGCGTTTTAATTGTTTATAAATATTTTTTTATTAACAATTAAAACACTAAATTGTGGTCATATATTAGAGAATGAAACAACGCTTACTGCTATTTTTCTCGGTAACCATTCTTTTAACTCCAAACAGCTTGTTGGGGAATATGCCTTCC
>NZ_JBDNAI010000049.1:0-7157 GCF_039768515.1 Wenyingzhuangia sp. | reverse complement strand
TTATTGGCGACGCTTCTATTGCTAGCGGAATGGCCTTTGAGGCATTGAATCATGCGGGCGTTTCTAAGGCCAATTTACTCATCATTCTAAACGACAATGCCATTGGCATAGATCCAGCTGTTGGTGCATTAAAAGCATATTTAACAAAGGTGAAATCCAATCGAAAAGTAGCCACACAAAACAATATTATAAAAGCCCTAAATTTTGATTATTCTGGCCCTGTAGACGGTCATAATTTGCCAAAATTACTTGCTGAGTTAGATCGTTTAAAATCTGTTAAAGGGCCAAAATTTTTACATGTTATTACCACCAAAGGAAAAGGGCTACAGCTAGCTGAAGAAGATCAAGTAACCTATCATGCACCCGGGAAGTTTGATAAACTTTCGGGAGTTCGGCTTAAAAAAGAAAACAATTTATACACCAAATACCAAGATGTCTTTGGAAAGACCTTGGTAGAATTGGCCTCAGAAAACAAGAATATTGTGGGTATTACACCCGCAATGCTCACAGGGAGTTCTTTGAAGTTTATGCTGCATAAATTTCCAGAAAGAACCTTTGATGTTGGAATTGCAGAACAGCATGCGGTGACTTTAGCCGCGGGCATGGCCACGCAAGGATTGGTCCCATTTTGTGCTATTTATTCTACTTTTTTACAACGTGCTTATGACCAAATAATACATGATGTTGCCTTGCAAAACCTTCCTGTCATCTTCTGTTTAGACAGAGCTGGTTTGGTGGGTGAAGATGGTGCAACACATCATGGGGTCTTTGATTTGTCGTACTTACGATTGATCC
Source organism: Wenyingzhuangia sp. (assembly GCF_039768515.1). Lineage (NCBI taxonomy): Bacteria > Pseudomonadati > Bacteroidota > Flavobacteriia > Flavobacteriales > Flavobacteriaceae > Wenyingzhuangia > Wenyingzhuangia sp. Next base: position 6,362 of record NZ_JBDNAI010000049.1, on the reverse strand, counting down.
CCAATATAAGTATCTGTGCTCCAAGAAATGAAATTGAATTGCGAAATCTTCTGTATACCGCGCAATTAGGGTTGAAACATCCGATGGCAATTCGATATCCAAGAGGAACGGGAACAATTGTTGATTGGGAACAGCCTTTTGAAGCCATTGAGATTGGTGCAGGGGAACTTTTGCGTACAGGAACAAAAACAGCACTCTTGTCTATCGGAACAATAGCTGACAACGTCGGTAAAGCACTCGATTTAATAAAAGACCCTACTCCTTTTTCGCATTATGATCTGCGTTTTGTAAAGCCATTGGATACCCAATTGTTACATACCATTTTTACAGAACATACGAATATCATTACCATTGAAGATGGCGCTATAAAAGGAGGTTTTGGAAGTGCTATCTTAGAGTTTGCTTCCGAAAACAACTACCAGCAACCAATAAAAATATTGGGCATTCCCGATATTTTCATTGAACACGGAACTGTTGTAAAACTGCAAGAAAAAATTGGGTTAGACCCCCTTTCTTTGTCAAAAGAATTTCTAAATTTTACATAAAAAAAGACGCTTTTTATAGCGTCTTTTTTTATTGATGTTCTAATGTCTAATTATTCAATGACAATCTTCTTTGAAGCTTTTCTACCTGCCTGGTCAATTACGTTTACAATGTAAACTCCTGCGCGGGTATTTAAAGAAATTTCTTGTCTTTCGTTGGTATTAAAGTCCAAAGTTGCTGCATATACCTGTCTTCCTCTAAGATCGAATACTGCTACTTGTGAAACCTTTAATTCATTTTTTCCATAGATGGTAAAATCTCCGTTTGATATGGTTGGGTATACAGTAAATGTATCATTCCCTTTCAATACTTCATCAATAGACGCAGATGCCTCAGTAAATTGTCCGGAGAAAACACCTCTACCATAAGTAGCGGCAAAAACCGCATTGTCGTCTCTTAAATCAAGATCCATTACTTTCACATTTTTCATCCCATTGTTGGATTGCACCCAATTTGGATTTTCGGCATTAAAGTTTGCTGTTTTCCACACCCCTAACTCTGTTCCAATAATTACTTCTTCAGGTCTTAATGGATTTTGTAAAATGGCTTTTACAGGAATGTCTGGGAAATCTCCTTCTTTTGAAGACCAGCTCGCACCGGCATCACTAGAATACCAGATGTTTTTTACACCATAATTATGCATGGTTACAAAAATTTCATTCTCACTAGCACCATATTCGATATCAGAAACAGTTCCAACAAATTCGGGTCCTGTAATTTCAGACCAGGTTGGAGCATCTCCATCTGCATTGTCAATTTGTATGATTTTCCCGTTTTTTAAGCCTGCTAGTAATTTTGTAGCTGTTGTGGTATATGGAGAAACTTTCATCGCAGAAGGTGCTTGATCCATTAAGTTGTCGCTTAAATTTGTCTTCCCTATAAACCCTGAATTAACGTCCTTATATCTTCGAATATAATAGAGTGTCCCTGTCGAGTAATTGGAATACAAAATATCTAAATTCGAGTCCAATTCTTCTTGATTTATAAAATCGCCATTAGGGCCGGTTTCTGAATTAATGATTCTAGTAATCCCAACGGTTAAATCTCGCAAACGAATGTTATTGTTGTACACGTAATTTGAAATGTAATAGTTGTCTGTTCCGTCTTGATCGAAGAAACTATACGCACCATCTCCTCCTTGTGCTTGGATAGAACTATTTACGCCTGCACTCGCATTGGTAAACAATTGGGTTCCGTTGTCTTGGGCTCCAGCAATAAAATTATCTCCAATGGCCGCTGTTGTTGGTGCAACCCCTACCGTATAAAATTGTAAGGTATTGTATCCATTGTTTCTTGCATTGATATTTACCCCTCCATCATTGGAAAAATACACGCCGCCGTCATTGGAAAAAAGCATTCTGGTTGATGAGTTTCCTGAAAAAGCCAAACCGTGTTGATCGGCATGTACTATAGGAACATTTAACCCTGATAAAAAGTTGTTGTTTGACCATTTGGATATTTGAGAATAGGAAGTCCCTCCATTGGTACTTTTGAACAAATCGATTCCACCTACAAATATTTTTTCGTCATTATTTGGATCTACTCGTAATAATAAATCATAAAAAGCTTGACCTCTTGTAAAATCAGTAGAAGGAATCCCGGAATCAGCGTCTTCTGGAAGTCCTAAGGTAGATACACTTCCAAAGGCATTGGTGGTTTTATAAAGTCCAACTGGAGCTCCAGAAGTACTCAATTGTGCCAATACATATATTTTAGCGGGATCTGTTTTTGAGCAAGCAATCTCAACTCTTTGCCCATCGGGAACAGTATGTTTTAATACAAAATTAGTTGCATCTGTATCCGTGGATTGAAAGATCGCTCCTCCTCCATCACCAAAAATATCTGAGGTTGTAGCTATATAAACAGAATTATCTGCGGCTATTTTTATGTTGTTTGGTTCATGAATTCCTCCTTCTGAGTTTGTTGGAAGGGTTAATTTTGTAAACGTAGTACCGTCTGTTGATTTGTATACTCCTCGATCGTGGATTCCAAATAATGTAGAAGGCGATGCAATTCCATAAACCGCATCTCCTGCAGCTACAAACACTTCTGAAACGCCTCCATTGTCTCTCACAACAATGTCATTTACGTGCTGTACTCCATTGGATACAATAAAGTTGGATCCATTCCCTCTGGTGCTAGAGAGTGTTACATTCACAGAACCTCCTGTCAATGCATCCATCACACGGGCACCGTCGTCTTTTGAAATCATCACGGTAGGGATGGTAATGCCAGCATCATCACCTCCTTGATTGATAGGGATTCCAGGCACATTATTTACAATTATTACGGCAATTGCTCCTGCATCTTGTGCATTATTCACTTTGTCTACAAAGGGACAACTTCCTCTTCGAATGACCGCAATTTTACCACTAATGGCTGCTGAATTATTTAGGGATGTACAACCATCCTCTGTGGGTGTCACACCATCATCTGCTAACACTAAATCTGCCGTGACGGGTGGGTTGAGGCCACCACCAAAACTGGTAGACAGCACTGCAAAATAGTCTCCAGCTATACTTGTTGGACTATTGATCGCCATTTTGGCATTTGCTTCAAAAAGGGTTTCTCCTTCGACACCTCCAAAAACATGGGTCCAAGTAGCGCCTCCGTCTGTTGTTCTCCAAACTCCGTTCCCATTTACATCGCCACCAACATAAGACTCTCCGGTACCCACATACCAAGTCATTGAATCATTTGGGTCAATAGCAATACATGAAACAGCTAAGTTTTCTGGAATATCTACCTGCGTCCATACAGCTCCTGCATTTGAAATGTTGGTGTTTTTCCACAAACCACCACTCACTCCTCCAGCGTATACTGTTTCTTGAGTTTCATCATTGGGATCAAAAATTAAAGCACGGGTTCTTCCTCCAACATTGTCTGGGCCTCGGTCCTGCCATGCAGTATCGTCGCCATCACCAGGGGTTCTTCCTGATTGCCTTAAAACTTCTAAATCGTTTTGAAGTTGAAATACGTTTTCTTTATGGGTTCTCCCTGTAGCGGGGTTTATCTCGTTCAAATACTCTTGTTCAAAAAAAGCATTGGGAGGCAACCCTTGTAATTTCCGATCCTGCTTAGATAAACTTTTCGTCTTGTTATACGGATGGTTTCGTAGGAAATCTGCATGCGATTTTTTTAACTGTGCTGTCTTATCTTCTGTTTCTAAATAAGTATAAAACAAACTAGCTATAACTAAAGCTACGAGTGATAAAAGGAATGTTTTTTTCATAATTGATGGCATTATTTTTTGCATTCAAATTTAAGCATTCAAATTATTATTATATAATATTTCCTGTTAATTTTTGATGTGTACGGATTGCATAACGATCTGACATTCTAGATACATAAGTACAAATCTGCATAATTCGATTGTATAAACTAGCATCCTCTGATTGATATTCTTTCGGCAATAAATTTAAGATTAGCTGATCATAATTCGAATAATTTTGATCGTATTTATTGTTAACTGCACTCACAAAAACGTGTAATAAGTCGGCAATGATGCGATAGCCTGCTACTTCTTTTTCTACCACTTCTTGACTTTTGTAAATTTTGTCAACACTAATTTTTATGATGTCATTAATTTGTGCTTCATAAGAGCATTTTTCTAACAATGATTTGTCAAAATTTCCTGTTAGAATACTTTCTTCATTGTCTAAAAATATTTGTACTGCTTGATTGATTAGTGTATTAATTGCCAGGGCGCGCAGATAACTCACGCGGTCTTTGGTATGTTTCAAACTGTGGTATTTTTTAGAATCTATACGATCTCTTACAAGATTGATCAAGTATTCTAAAGCATACTCTTCTTCTATTAGTCCAAGATTGATCCCGTCTTCAAAATCGATGATCGTATAACAAATATCATCGGCTGCTTCTACCAAATAGGCCAAGGGGTGCCTGTAAAATGAAATGTCTGGCGAAGTCGATTTTTGCAACATGCCCAAATCCTGAACAATGTCTAAAAATTCGGGTTTTTCAGATTGAAAAACACCGTATTTTTTGTCTACAACATGTTTGGTCGGCTTTTTCGGTAAGCTTTCTTTTGGATATTTTAAAAACGCTCCTAAGGTCGCATAGGATAGTCGCAAACCGCCAGGAACACCATCTTTTGTTGCTGTTAAAATTTTAAACCCATTGGCATTTCCTTCAAAATCAATAAGATCTTGGTATTCTTTTGCTGTCAGTTGTGCTTTGTATTTTACTCCTTCTCCAGATTTAAAATACTCTCCAATTGCTTTTTCACCAGAATGCCCGAAGGGTGGATTTCCAATATCATGCATGACCGAGGCTGCTGCCACTATAGCGCCAAAATCATTAAATGTATATCCCAATTGGGCTAAGTTTGGATGACGTTCTAATAAGACTTTCCCCACTTTTCTTCCGAGGGTTCGTCCAACAACAGAAACTTCTAAACTATGGGTTAATCGCGTGTGTACAAAGTCGGTTTGGGAAAGTGGAATTACTTGTGTTTTATCTTGTAGACTTCTAAATGCCGATGAAAATATAATTCGATCAAAATCGACATCAAACCCTAAACGGGTTTCATCTTGTGCTGCTCTTGGACGCTTTTGTATGTCTCCTGCACGTTTTAACGAAAGAAGTTGTTCCCAGTTCATGGATGGTATGGATTTAAGTGTGCTGACCCTAATTCAATGGCTCAGTGTTTTGTGTTATTAGACTCCCTTTAATAGGATGCGCTTGGTACGAAAATACAAAAAGAGATGCATTGCTACATCTCTTTTTATCGATCTTTCATTTAGTTTTTTAAGAACCACACATTAAGCAGTCATCTGGTGCGTCATTTTCTCTCGCGGCATCTACCATCGCTTTGAATTCTTCTGGGCTTAATGGTGCGTCTGGTGCGTCTGCTTTCTTTTCTTTTGAAAGTGTGAACTGAATCGCATTCACTGCTGATTTTGTTCTTAAATAATACATTCCTGTTTTTAATCCAGACTTCCAAGCATAAAAATGCATCGAGGTTAATTTTGCATAATCTGGATCTTTCATAAACAAGTTTAAAGATTGAGATTGATCGATAAAGTATCCTCTTTGACGAGCCATATCGATAATATCTTTCATACTCATTTCCCAAACTGTTTTGTACAATTCTCTTAATTCTGCTGGAATTGCCTCAATGTGTTGAATTGAACCGTTTGCGCGCATGATATCTTCTTTCATGCTGTTGTCCCACAGGCCTAATTCTACTAAGTCTTCTAACAAATGTTTGTTGACAACAATAAACTCCCCTGATAAAACTCTTCTAGTATAAATGTTAGAGGTATAAGGTTCAAATGCTTCGTTGTTTCCTAAGATTTGAGAAGTAGATGCTGTTGGCATTGGTGCCACCAAGAGCGAGTTTCTAACTCCGTGCTTCATTACTTGTTTTCGTAATTTTGCCCAATCCCAGTTTCCACTCAATTCATCATCTTTAATTCCCCACATATTGTATTGAAATTCTCCTTCTGACATTGGAGATCCTTTAAAGGTAGAATACGGTTCTTTTGCTTTAGCGATTTCCATTGAAGAGGTAACGGCTGCAAAATACATGGTTTCAAAGATGTCCTGATTCAATTTTTTTGCTTCATCAGAGGTGAAAGGCAAACGCAACATGATAAAAGCATCTGCTAGGCCTTGAATTCCTAAACCTACAGGTCGGTGTCTAAAATTGGAATTTTCTGCTTCAATTACAGGGTAAAAATTAGCATCGATCACTGTATCTAGATTTCGAATTACTTTTTTAGTAACATCATATAATTTTTTATGATTGAAGTATTTCTCTCCTGTTTCCTTTTCAGAGATGAACATTGGCAATG
>NZ_JBDNAI010000048.1:0-4837 GCF_039768515.1 Wenyingzhuangia sp. | reverse complement strand
TTTTATATATGTTCTCTATCCATAAACGATCTATCTCAGCCAATGTTTCTGGCTTAATAGTATCCTGTTTACAAGTAGAAGTTAGCCTTTGAACGCTCTTGACTTCTTTTATACTATCTTTTATTGTTTGAGCAGACAAAGTATAGATCCCAAGAAAAAACAAGATCCTAGCAAACCTAATCCTTTTTACCTTTGACATATTATTCGTTTAGTAATTTTACAACCTCATCTAAATTTGGAGAAAGTATAATTTCAATACGTCTATTTTTTGCTTTTCCAGCCAAAGTCTTATTCGTAGCCACTGGTACATACTCGCCATGCCCAGCCGCAGTTATTTGCTTTGGAGACACATTGGTGTCTTGTAAAATTCTCACTATGGCAGTAGCTCTTTTCACAGACAAATCCCAGTTGTCTTGAATAACTCCACCAGCTCTATATGGGTCATTATCTGTATGCCCTTCAATCAACACGTCAATAGTAGGGTTATTCACCAAGACTTCAGCTAGCTTTACTACAGCAGATCTTCCTTTAGCTCCGACCGACCATTCTCCGGACCCAAACAACAATTTATTCTCCATAGAAACATAAACCTTTCCATCTCTCTGCTCTACGGTCAATCCTTTTCCTTCAAATCCTTTTAAAGCACTACTAATCGCTCTTTTTAATTGCTGCATCGCTGCTTCTTTACTTGCGATCAAAGCTTCTAAATCTTTAATTCGTTTCGATCGTGTATCTAAAGCAGAAGTCAACTTGGCCAAGTAGGCTTCTTTTTCAAACAGACTTGTTTCTTTTTCCGCTAATTCGTTTGATAGATTTTGATTTTCTTTAACCTTGCTACTGATTTCGGATGAGCTATTAGACGCCAATAGATCATATGCTTCTTGAAGTTTTTGCTTTTGATTTAATGCTGCTGCTAGTTGTTTTTTTAATCTCTCAGACTGTTGAACGCAAGACCGCTTTAAATTCTGCAAACCACTTATCTCTTTGTTTTTTTCAATCTCATCTTCAATTAATTTGTCGTTCTGTGCAATTAAATCTGCATTGGTTTCGGACATTTCATCATATCGATTTGACAATTCAAGAAAACGCTGTTTGGTCACACAACTTGTTAATAATAAAAATACTACTATTGAAAATACTACTTTTCCCATCTGATTTTTATTTTGATAATTCTAACACAATTGGACAGTGATCTGAGTGCTTAGCTTCTGGTAATATATAAGCCCTTTTGATTCGATCTACCATATTCTCTGTCACCATATGATAATCTATTCTCCATCCCTTATTATTATTCCTAGAATTGGCTCTATAGCTCCACCAAGAATAGTGATTAGGGTCTTTGTTTAAGTGTCTAAAACTATCTACAAAACCTGTATGGATAAATTTATCTAACCATGCTCTTTCCACCGGTAAAAAACCAGAAGTATTCTTGTTTTGTTTTGGATTATGGATATCTATTTCTTGGTGACATATATTATAATCTCCACATATAATTAAGTTTGAAACTTCTTTCCGAAGCGATGTAACATACGCTAAAAACTGATCCATATAATCCAATTTGAAGTCTAAACGAGCTTCATTTGTCCCAGAAGGTAAGTATAAACTCATCACAGAAAAAGTATCATAATCTACACGTAAATTTCTCCCTTCAAAATCCATCTTCTCAATCCCTGTACCGTAAGCCACATGGTTTGGCTTCTTTTTACACAGAATAGCCACACTACTGTATCCTTTCTTTTGAGCAGAGAACCAATAATGATGTTTGTACCCTAAGCTTTCAAACGCCAAAAGATCCAGCTGATCTTTGTGGGCTTTTGTTTCTTGTAGACAAATGATGTCTGGGTTACATACTTGTAACCAATCTAAAAAACCTTTTTTTATAGCTGCCCTAATGCCATTAACATTGTAAGAAATAATCTTCATATTCTCCATTTAAAATTCAGGATTTGTTTCTATCAAAGAAGGTTCCTCTCCTTGATCTTGTGGAGAACCACAATCAATTGGAATACTAAAATTCTCTGGCTGCTCAAAATCTTCTTGGCTTATCGATAGGGTTTCATCGGCGTAACATTTTTTCATGAATAATGCCCAAGTTGGCAAAGACATGGTTGCCCCTTGACCTAAGGTAATTTCTTTAAAGTGAGTCGCTCTTTCATCTGCTCCAGTCCAAACTCCTACAGCTAAATTAGGGACCACACCCATAAACCATCCATCCGATTGATTTTGTGTGGTTCCTGTTTTTCCTGCAATAGGGTTGGTAAATTCATAAGGATAACCTGTAGCTTCATTTTCTAAGTAATTACCCCACTTCCCACGCAAACGAACACCCGAACCTTCTTTTGTAACTCCTTTGAGCAAATCTAATACTGCATAAGCGGCTTCTTCACTCATTACTTCCTCCGAAGTAGGAACAAAACGTTGTAACACACTACCGTTTCTATCTTCAATACGCATGACCATCGTTTGGTTCACACGAAAACCTTTATTTGCAAACATTGCATAAGCGCCAACCATATCATATAAACTTGCGTCTATACTTCCCAAAGCGATAGAAGGGTATGGTTTTATTCGAGAAGTTATCCCCGATTTTTTTGCTAAATGAACGACCGTAGAGGGACCAACTCTATCGATTAATCTAGCCGTAATTACATTTATTGATTTTGCCAATGCTTGCTTAAGGGTCAATTCTCCACCATACTTGTCTCCAGCATTTTTAGGTGTCCAATCTTCTGGAAGACCATATTTACCTTGTGGTATTGTGTAGGGTGTATTTGGATATTTTTCACAAGGAGAAATTCTAAATTCATTAATTGCAGAGGCATAAACAAATGGCTTAAAAGTAGACCCTACTTGTCTTGTCCCTTGTTTAACATGATCATATTTAAAGTATTTATGATCTATGCCGCCAACCCATGCTTTTATATGACCCGTATTTGGCTCCATGGCCAACAAGCCTGAATGCAAAAATGATTTATAATATTTAATAGAATCATAAGGTGACAAAATAGTGTCTTTACTCCCTTGATTCCAATCAAATACTTTCATTTTTCTTGATTTACTGAAGTTTTTAAGAATTTGTTTCTTCGTGAAACCTTTTGCGTGTAACGTTTTATATCTATCCGTATTAGAAATTGCTCTCCATATAATTTTGTCAATTTGTGCGTCCTCTAAGTCATAAAAAGGCGCTGTTTCATTCTTTGATTGTTCTTTGAAGAAAATCCTTTGTAAATTAGACATATGATCTTTCAAAGCTTCTTCCGCATATTGTTGCATCCTAGAGTCTAAAGTGACAAATATTTTTAACCCATCGGAGTATAAACTATAATTCGTACCATCAGCTTTTGGATGATTTTTGATCCATTTTTTTAAATAGCTCCTCAAATACTCTCTAAAATAGGTTGCATGCCCGTCACTATGTCCTTCAGGCGTATATTCTATCTCCAACGGTAGAGCGTTTAAAGAATCCTTTTCTTGTTCAGTTATCAAGTTATTTCTTTCTAACTGACCAAAGACCGTCGCACGTCTTTTCTTTGCTTTTTTTGGAAACCTCTTTGGATTATACAATGACGGATTTTTAGCCATTCCAACCAAAACTGCTGATTCTTCAAGATTTAACTCTTTTGGTTCTTTGTTGAAATAAATTCTAGAGGCTGAGCGAATTCCAATGGCATTGTACAAGAAATCATACTTATTCAAATACATGGTAATGATTTCATTTTTGGTATATTGCTTTTCTAGCTTAACCGCAATGACCCATTCTTTTAATTTCTGTCCTATTTTTTTCAACAAAGACGCATTCTCTCTTTTGTGAAAAATCTGCTTTGCCAATTGTTGCGTAATGGTACTACCTCCTCCATTTCTTCCCAATTTACCAATCGCTCTTGCAATAGCATAAAAATCTATACCCGAGTGCTCAAAAAAGCGTTCATCTTCTGTGGCAACTAAGGCATCTACCAAACTTTGTGGTAAATCATCAAAACGAACAGGAGTCCTATTTTCTCTGAAATACTTCCCGAGAGTTACTCCATCAGAGGATATAATTTCAGAGGCAAAATTTTTCTCAGGACTTTCTAATTCTTCAAAGGTTGGTAGCTTCCCAAAAGCACCCATATTTACCATCGTGAAAATGACAAACACACCCAACACAGATAACAGAAACAAAGTCCAAAATACTTTTAAATAGGTGTTAAAATTTGGTTTATTTATTTTCTTCTTACTCATTCCAACAAAAATTAATCTTGTGTTTTTTCGATTCTAAGGCCCACATCTACAACCCCTTCTAAGCCCTCAAGACCATGTATTTCTCCTCTCTTTCGCATTGCTTGATAGAATTCAAAAACATACATCCCTTGCTGGGAAAATTGATGGTTTTCTAAATAGTATAGTTTATTGTTTTTTACATCTGTAAATCCGTCTCCTAACAAATTTCCAAAAGCGTCTGCCATCTCATATTCCAAAGTGTCTATTAAAACAAGTCCGCTTGGAAGGGACATTTTACTAATAACATATAAATTTCGATAAGGATAATTTACATCTGTACGTACATTTAAAAAAACGTTTTGTAGCGAAACCGTGTCCTTGACTTCAACCTCAAAAAGCACTCGGTCTTTTAATCCCCATACCCCTTCTTTTAGTGTTTGATAAGAATCATATTCCTTATTTGAATCACAAGAAACGCAAAAAATTATACCTAGAAAACAAAAAATCTTATTCACTTTTAGCAGGTCCGTTATTGGGTTTATTCGGTCTTCTTCTTTTGTTCTTTCTTCTAGGCTTTGTTTGTTGAGCACCTTCGTGAGTTTTACTCTTATTCTCAACACCTTTATTTGCTTGATCT
>NZ_JBDNAI010000047.1:0-22460 GCF_039768515.1 Wenyingzhuangia sp. | reverse complement strand
TTTCTTGTTGATACTCCTGATCCTCTTTTTCTAAAGAGGTTAGTATTGGTGTTTCTAAAGAGGCTCGTTTTTCTTTCAACGAACTTGTGTATATTTTTTGTGCAATGGCTTTAAACACTGGTGCAGCAACAGTAGCACCGTAATACCCCATTCTCTTATTGGGTTTATTAACAACTACTATGCATGAATATTTTGGGTTTTCTGCTGGAAAAAAACCAACGAATGAAGAAATATACTTCGTGTTTCCAGTCCAGTATTCCGTTTGGCAAGTTCCCGTTTTTCCAGCCATAGAAAAACTTGGCGAGTAGAGCTTTTCAGCCGTACCACGAACAACAACATTTTTTAAAATATGCTGTAGTTTGTCGATCACTTCTTTTGACGCAATTTTATCATTGAGTACCTCTGATTCAAAAACCTTCTCTACTTCCCCCTCATTTCTTAATTCTTTTATGAATCTCGGCTTGACCATGATCCCATTATTAGCAATCGCGTTATAAAAGGTCAACAACTGAAGCGGTGTAACTTTAACACCATAACCCCAAGCCATCCAGGCCAAAGACAAACCATTCCAACTCTTTGGATCTCCTTTTTTTACATACTTTGGATTTGGAATAAAAGGCTGTCCTTCCCCCTTAATCGGTACCCCTATTTTTTTTCCGAAGCCTAGCTTATGAATTCCGTCTACGAACTGTTGAGGATTTGACTTATAAGCATCCATCACCATCTTAGCAATCCCTACATTAGAGGAGACCTCAATAGCTCTGGCTAGAGAGATTTTTCCATACCCTCCTCTATGAGAATCAACGATACTTCTTCCATAAACTTTTATTCTACCTTTTTCGGTATCGATAATGTTTCCAGTATCTACCTTTTTATCTTCTAAACCCACTAGTAAACTAGCTAACTTGAACGTGGACCCAGGCTCTTGTGCTTCATAAATAGCATAATTCCTTTTTTCAAAATAATCACCGTTAGGATACTTCCCAAGGTTGACTATGGCTTTTACTTCTCCAGTTTTTGTCTCCATAACCATGGCACAACCGTGATCCGCTTCAAAAGTCTCTAATTGCTCTAACAATGCAGTATGGACCACATCTTGAATATTTACATCAATAGTTGTGACCACATCACTACCGTCTTTAGGCTCTCTCTCATTTGTGTCGTTGATAGGCTTCCATTGCCCTTTGGCTATTTTTTGTTGTTTTCTTAAGCCATGGTGTTCTTTTAAATAATTGATATAAGCACCCTCTATACCAACATTTCCTCTGTAGTCTGAATACCCAACTGTTCTTACCGCTAAATCCCCTAGAGGTCTTGCTCTTACATTTTTTTGTTCTGTAATCAGTCCACCCTTATATGGTCCTAGTTTTAAAATTGGAAAGGTTTTTAGTCTAGCGTAATCAATGTAACCTATATTTCTAGTCAGTAATAAATACCTGTTTTTTTTTCTTTTTGCATTCCGCAGATAATTCCTGTAATATGAAGATGGCCTATTAAACATAACAGACAGAGAGTCTGACAAGGCGTTAATCTTATTTTCAAAAAGCTTATTTTCGATGGTAACCATATCTAACCTAACAGTATATTTGGACATGGTAGTTGCTAAAAGGTTTCCATCAGTAGCGTATATATTTCCTCTGTTTGCGAAAATAGTATCCGTTTTGATTGTGCGCCTAATAGACATTTTACTGTAGTATTCTCCTTGGAATGATTGAATGTAACCCACTCGAACAATCAAGACGACAAAAAATAGAGCTAGTATCAACACCAGCCATCCCAATCTGTCTATTATGTTTTTCTTTGTGGTACTCAATTTTTTCTATTTTTGTTTTTTTACTACGATTTTTATGGGAGGTTCCTTTGACGATTTCAACCCTTCAGGCTCAACTTGATTTCGGACTGTAGATTCTAATTTCAAATGAACAACTTTGGTTGCACTATCAATATACTCTGCTTTCAAAGCTCTTATTTCTTTGTTGAGGACTGCTATTTTAATTATTTTTTCATCTGTCTTGTGAGCACATGTAATCATTACAATGGACATTCCTAAAATCACAAAAATGAGCTTCCAACTTTTTACCGCACTGCTGTTAATTAAAAAATCTCCTTTTAAAACACTTGAAAAAAACTCACCAACTCCCATGACTAACTTTTTAACTTAGCAATTCTCAACTTGGCACTTCTGGCTCTGTTGTTCATTTTGACCTCCTCCTTTGTGGGTAAAACTAAGCCACCAACTTTTTGCAAGGGAACACTAAAGTTTCCATAAAAATCTTTTTCCGGCTCCCCTTCAAATTTCCCCTTCTGAATAAATCTTTTCACCAATCTATCTTCTAAAGAATGATACGAAATCACACTCAACCTCCCTTCTTCTTTCAAAAGGTTTGGAATCTGAATCAAAAACTCTTTTAACACCTCTAATTCTTGATTTACCTCTATTCTCAAGGCTTGAAAAATTTGTGCTAGAATTTTATGCGCTTTTGCCTTAGGTAAAAAAGAAATCAGTATTTCCTTCAACTGAAAACTAGTCTCAATTTTATTTTTTTCACGACTATCGACAATGACTTTAGCCATAGCTCTTCCATTCCTCAATTCCCCATACTGAAAAAGAATATTTGCAATATCTTCTTGGCTGTAATGGTTGATAATATGAGCCGCGCTTACTTCTGACTTTTGATCCATTCGCATATCCAAACGTGAATCAAAACGTGTAGAAAAGCCTCTTTCAGCTTGATCAAACTGATGAGAAGAAACCCCAAAATCACCCAAGATTCCATCTACTTTCCTAACCCCATAGAACCTCAAAAACCTTTCTATGTATCTAAAATTTTGCGGGATCAATTTAAACCGATCATCTTGCAAATCATTTTCATGCGCATCAGGATCTTGATCAAAGGCAAACAACCTACCTTCTTCTCCCAACTGTGATAGTATCTCCTTAGAATGTCCGCCTCCTCCGAAAGTAACATCTACATAAACACCGTCTGACTTAATAGCCAAAGCTTCAACACTCTCTTTTAACAAGACAGGTTTATGATAGCTCATCTTCTCCATTATTTAAACCACCCATTACTTGTTCTGCCAATTCAGCAAAACCTCCTATTGCTCCATCAATAGCTTCTTCATACAATTTTTTGTCCCAAATCTCGATGATCGATACAGCTGAAGACAGCACAACATCTTTTGATATTTTAGAATATGCCAATAAATCTTTTGGCAGCAACAACCTTCCAGAAGCATCCAACTCTATATTTTTAACTCCTGCAGTAAAAAGCCTAATAAAATCATTGTTTTTTTTCACAAACCTGTTCAGTTTCCCTACCTGCCCCATGACTTTGTTCCACTCAGACATTGGGTACAGTTCTAGGCAGGGCTGAAAAACGGAACGTTTTAAAACAAAACCCTCATGCAAAACACCTTCTATCTGTTTCTTCAAGGCAGCCGAGAGCATCACACGCCCTTTGGCATCTGTTCTACATTCATAAGTACCGATGATTGACTTCATTACTACACTTTAACTTTTCAAAAATATAAAATATTTTACCACTTTTTACCACTTTACCCCACATTGTTAATAAGTTTTACCTCAACTACGGAAAATGCTTACATTTTAAATATCAATATGTTAAGATCTATAGCCTGTAAGTGAGGGCTATATTTATGAATAGATAGTTTTTTATCAAAAAAAGTTTACATTTGCAACCAAACTAAGCCTAGAGAATAAGTATGGATTATAACGTTAAGACAGAAGGAGAGTTTAAATATATTGAAGCCGGTGAAGGAAGAACAATTGTTGTTCTCCATGGATTAATGGGAACTCTTGATGATTTCGCAGGAGTTGTCGAGCACTTTTCAAAAAACGGATACAAAGTACTAGTTCCTGAATTGCCGATTTATACTTTACCTATTATCAAAACCAACATAAAAAACTTAGCAAAATTTGTTAAGAAATTTATGGAGTATAAGAACGTTTCTAAATCTGTAATCATTGGGAATTCTGCTGGAGGACATGTATCTCTTTACATCACGAAAGCTTTCCCTCACTTAGTCGATTCTCTAGTTTTGACAGGAAGCTCTGGTTTGTACGAAAAAGCGATGGGAGATACTTATCCCAAAAGAGGAGATTACGAATATATCAAAGCAAAGACCGAAGCTGTTTTTTACGATCCAAAAACAGCTACAAAAAAAATGGTAGACAACTTGTTTGAAGCTGTGAATGACAGAAATCGTGTGATCAGAATCCTAGCCATGGCTAAGAGTGCTATTCGCCATAACATGTCAAATGATCTACCTGAAATGAAAATTCCAGTATGCTTAGTTTGGGGTAAACAAGACGATGTAACCCCACCAGAAGTAGCAGAAGAATTTGATAGACTCTTGCCAAATTCAGAATTGTTTTGGATTGATAAATGTGGGCACGCACCTATGATGGAGCATCCAGGTTTGTTTAACGACATTGTAGCGGGTTGGTTTGACAAACACAACATTAAATAATGCAAATTAAATCTGCTGAATTTGTCATCAGCAATTCAGAAGTTTCGAAATGTCCTTCTGATAACATCCCTGAATACGCTTTTATTGGGAGGTCTAATGTTGGTAAATCTTCTTTAATCAATATGATTACTGGAAGAAACAAATTAGCAAAGACATCGGGTACTCCAGGAAAAACACAACTGATCAATCACTTTAAAATCAACAAGAACTGGTTTTTAGTCGACTTGCCTGGGTACGGATATGCAAGAGTTTCCAAAACAACTAAGAAAGAATTTCAAAGTTTTATCACTGATTATTTCAAGCAACGCAGGGCACTCATCTGCACATTCGTGCTTATAGACTCTAGACACTCTCCGCAAAAAATAGATGTAGCTTTTATGGAGTTTTTAGCAGAAAACGAAATTCCTTTTGCTATCATCTTTACAAAAACAGATAAGCTAAAACCTAAGGCAATTGCACAAAATATTGCTAAATATGAAGCTGAGATGCTCAAAGATAAATTTGAATATTTTCCTAAATATTTCACTTCATCATCTACTAATAAAAATGGGAAAGAAGAAATTTTAAACTTTATAAACAGCATCAATAAAGATTTTAACTCCGGTAGCTTATAAATTTCTCCCCCATGTACTCTACCAAAAGCAACTTACAAATTCTTTTTGAAGACAACCACATTATTGTGATCAACAAACGATCTGGAGATATTTCTCAAGGAGACAAAACAGGAGACAAACCTCTGAGCGATGTTGTAAAAGAATACATCAAAGACAAAGAGAATAAACCTGGGAATGTGTTTCTGGGTGTGGTACACCGATTGGATAGACCCACGTCAGGAATCGTTATTTTTGCAAAAACTTCTAAAGCCTTGGAACGTTTAAACAAACAATTACGAGATAAAAAAATCATAAAAACATATTGGGCTGTCGTCAATAAAACCGAAATCCCCGACAAACAAAGCCTAATTCATTTTTTAGTTAAAAATCCTAAAAACAACAAATCTAGAATTTGTAATGAGAATACCCAAGGAGCAAAAAAAGCAATCTTGCATTATAAAATCCTCAAGAAACTAGAAAACTTTCAACTACTTGAAGTCGAACTAGAAACGGGAAGACATCATCAAATCAGAGTACAACTTTCAACACTCAACTGTTATATCAAGGGTGATTTAAAATACGGCGCTAAAAGAAGCAACAAAGATGGCAGTATCCATTTGCATGCTCGCAAAATAACATTTACACATCCTGTCAAGAAAGAACCTATATCGTTGGTCGCCACTACTCCTAAGGATACCCTTTGGAAAAGTTGCGAATGCTAGATAAAAAAAAGAGTTTCAATAAAAATTGAAACTCTTTTTTTATCTAATCTTTTACGAACAATACTCGTCATATGCTCCTGACAAGTTTGCTGCAATGGCTTCTGCCGAATGTCCTTCAATGTGATGACGTTCTAACATGTGAATCAATTGCCCATCTTTAAACAAAGCCACCGCTGGAGAAGATGGTGGAAAAGGGATCATAAACTCACGCGCCTTCTGAACCGCTGGTCCATCTACTCCAGCGAACACTGTCCCAACACTTGTTGGTAATTTTGCATTTTGCAAAGAAGCGATTACTCCTGGCCTTGCGGTCCCTGCCGCACAACCACAAACTGAATTGACGATGACTAAAGCAGTACCTTCTTTTGCTAAAAACGTTTCTACTGCTTCTGGAGTTTTTAATGGTTCTACTCCTGACTGTACTAATTGAGCCTCCATTGGAGCTGTTAATTCTTGTGGATACATATTTATACTTTTTTAATTTTTTTTCAAAATGATCTTAAAATGATAAAACCTACAGGCAAATTTAAACAATAAATATTCCAAAACCTTAAGGAGTGACATTTTATCAAATACAAACATACATAGTCACATTTAAGCTTCAATACTGACAATTCTTCCGAATATGATTAAGGCAAGATTATTGTTCATTGAAAACTGATCATCATAACGTTAAATTAAGCATAAAAAAATGAGAAAATTTGCAAGTTGGATAGGAGCAGGAATCGGTTGGGCTGCCGGAGGACCTATTGGAGCAGCACTGGGTTATTTGATAGGGACTGCTCTCAAAGGGGCAGCTTCAGATTATTCTGAATTCCAAGCCGACAACATTAAGAATAGCTCTACTCAAGCCGGAGATTTTGAAATCAGTTTGCTTTTTTTAGCGGCAGTCGTCATCAAATCAGACGGTAAAATTTTACAAAAAGAACTGGATTACGTTCGTCAGTATTTTGTTCAGATGTATGGAAAACAAAGAGCTAACAACGCGTTTAAACTCTTCAAAGGGATCGTCAACGACACTTCACTTTCTACTCAAGAAGTATGTTATCAGATCAGAAATCACATGACAATCGAATCTCGTGTACAACTGATCCATTTTTTGTTTTCAATTGCAAAGTCAGACGGACATATCGCCAAAATAGAGTTAGAAACAATCCAAGATATCAGCAATTATTTACTTGTGAGTCAAACTAGTTTTGATGCACTCAAAGCTATGTTTTATAACCACACTGAATCTGCTTATCAGATTTTAGAGGTTTCTAAATCGGATGACAATGACCGTATAAAAAAATCCTACAGAAGGCTGGTTAAACTTCACCACCCAGATAAACTATCCCACTTAGGGAAAGAGCATCTAAAAGGTGCTCAAGAAAAATTCCTAAAAATTCAACAAGCCTATGAAACTCTAAAAAAAGAAAGAGGCTTTTGATACTTTTCTATCAATAAGCACCAATAAAAACCCCTATTGTTATTCATCAATTAAAACCGTAATTTCGCAGACCAAATTGAATACCCAAAAAAATGAGTGCAAATTTTAAAGAACACAAAGGATTAAGTTTAACCAACATTGCATCAGATACGCTTAAGTTTTGGAAAGAAAATAATATCTTCCAAAAAAGTATAGAAGCCAGAGAAGGTAATGAGCCTTATGTTTTTTTTGAGGGTCCTCCTTCTGCAAACGGATTACCAGGAATTCACCATGTTTTAGGGAGAACCATCAAAGATGTTTACCCACGATTCAAAACCATGAAAGGCTTTAAAGTGCAACGAAAAGCTGGTTGGGACACTCACGGATTACCCGTAGAATTAGGGGTTGAAAAGGAACTGGGTATCACTAAAGAAGATATTGGATCTAAAATATCTATAGAAGACTATAACATTGCTTGTAAAAAAGCAGTGATGAAATATACTGATATTTGGAATGATTTGACAGAACGCATTGGGTATTGGGTTGATATGGATGACCCTTATATCACCTACAAACCTAAGTATATGGAGTCCGTTTGGTGGTTGCTTGGCCAGATTTATAAGAAAGATTTGATCTACAAGGGATATACCATTCAGCCTTATTCGCCAAAAGCAGGGACAGGTCTGAGTTCTCATGAAATTAACCAACCCGGAGCTTATCAAGAAGTTACAGACACTACTGTTGTTGCTCAATTTAGGGCAATTAAAAAAACACTCCCCAAAAGTTTACAAAATTTACCAGAAGTTCATTTATTAGCATGGACTACTACTCCATGGACTCTACCTAGCAATACTGCTTTAACCGTGGGCCCTAAAATCGAATACGTTCTGGTAAAATCATTTAATCAATACACATTCGAGCCCATCCAGGTCATTCTTGCGAAAAACTTAGTTGGAAAACAATTTGGGAAAAAATTTATTGAAGTCTCTAGCCAAGAGGAATTATCAAATTACCAAAAGGGAGACAAAAAAATTCCTTTCTTATCTGATGAATCTTTCCTAGGAAAGGAACTTGAAGGAATTCAATATGAGCAATTATTACCTTGGGCACTACCGTTTGAAAAAGCAGAAAATGCTTTTAGAGTAATTACAGGCGATTTTGTAACCACAGAAGATGGTACCGGTATTGTACATACCGCTCCAACTTTTGGTGCAGACGATGCTTTTGTCGCTAAAAATGCATCCCCTGAAGTACCACCAATGTTAGTACTTGACGAAAATGACAACCCTGTACCTCTAGTAGATCTTCAAGGTAAATTTACCAAACACGTAATTCCACATGCAGGGAAGTATGTAAAAAACGAATATTACCAAGAGGGAGAAGCTCCTGAAAAATCTATTGATATAGAAATCGCTATTCAACTAAAAGAAGAAAACAAAGCATTTAATGTAGAAAAATACAAACACAGCTATCCACACTGTTGGAGAACTGACAAACCTGTTTTATACTATCCTTTGGACTCTTGGTTTATCAAGATCACAGAGGTAAAGGAACGTATGTTTGAATTGAATGAAACCATCAATTGGAAACCGGAATCTACGGGAACAGGTCGCTTTGGAAATTGGCTAAAAAACGCAAATGACTGGAACTTATCTCGTTCTCGCTATTGGGGAATTCCATTGCCTATATGGAGAACAGAGGATGGAACAGAAGAAATACTGATTAGCTCTGTCGCTGAATTAAAGTCAGAAATCGAAAAAGCTAGAGCCGCTGGAATTAAAAATCCTGAAAGCTTTGATGCTTTCGAAATCGGAAATCAATCTGAGGAAAACTATAATACGATTGATTTGCATAAAAATGTAGTGGACGCAATTACTTTGGTTTCTCCTAATGGGCAACCAATGAAAAGAGAAGAAGATCTAATTGATGTATGGTTTGACTCTGGTGCGATGCCCTATGCCCAACAGCATTATCCTTTTGAGAACAAAGAGTTAATTGATCGTCGTGAATTTTACCCTGCGGATTTTATCGCAGAAGGAGTAGACCAAACTCGAGGATGGTTTTATACTTTGCACGCAATCAGCACAATGGTATTTGATAATGTGGCCTACAAAAATGTAGTTTCTAACGGGCTGGTTTTAGACAAACATGGCAAAAAGATGTCAAAACGTTTAGGAAACGGAATAAACCCTTTTAAGACCATGGATCAATATGGCCCCGATGCTACCCGCTGGTATATGATTTCCAACGCAAACCCATGGGACAATTTAAAGTTTGATTTGGAAGGTGTTGATGAAGTGAGACGTAAATTCTTTGGAACCCTATATAACACGTATTCTTTCTTTACTTTGTACGCAAATATTGATGGGTTTAACTTCTCAGAAGAGGAAATAAAGCTAGAAGATAGGCCAGAAATTGACCGATGGATTTTATCTGAACTCAATACTTTGATTTTAAAAACTGAACAGTTTTACAATAAATATGAAGCGACCAAAGCGACCCGAGAGATTCAGAACTTTGTAACTGAAAACTTATCTAATTGGTTTGTAAGGTTGAGTAGGAGACGATTCTGGAAGGGAGAATATGGTAACGATAAAATATCAGCATATCAAACCCTTTATACCTGTATGCTTACGATAGCGAAATTGGGAGCGCCTGTAGCACCATTCTTTATGGATAATTTGTATAAAGATTTAACCACAGCGACACAGACTGAAACTCATGAATCGGTTCATTTGTCTGAATTCCCTAAAGTAAACTCAGAAGCCATTGACAAAGTCTTAGAGCGTAAAATGCAAAAAGCACAACAAATATCATCAATGGTACTTTCTCTTCGTAAAAAAGAAATGATAAAGGTTAGACAGCCCTTACAAAAAATTATGATTCCTGTCCTAGACGAGCAACAAAGAACAGATATTTTGGCTGTACAAGATTTAATATTATCGGAAGTAAATGTAAAAGAGATCAACTTACTTGATGATGCGTCTGGAATATTAGTGAAAAACATCAAACCTAATTTTAAAGTTTTAGGTCCACGCTTTGGAAAACAAATGAGATTTATTGGTGAAGAAATTAAAAAATTTACACAAGATGATATTTCAAAACTAGAACAAGACGGAAAAATCAAAGTTAAAGTTGAAGAAAATTTAGTAGATTTAAAGTTGAAAGAAGTTGAAATTAGCTCTCAAGATATTGATGGTTGGCTAGTTGTAAATCAAGGAGGGCTGACTGTTGCTCTAGATGTTGTGATTTCCGAAGAATTAAAAAACGAAGGGATTGCAAGAGAACTGATCAATAGAGTGCAAAATTTGAGAAAAGATTCTGGCCTGGAAGTAACAGATAAAATCAAACTATCTATACTAAAGAACGAGTTGCTAGAAGAAGCAATCACCACAAATGAAGAATACATCATGAACGAAACCCTCACCAGCCAATTGGTTTTTGTAAACGAATTAAGTGAAGGCTTAGAGATAGAATTCGACGAAATAAAAAGTAAAATATTAATTCATAAAATTTAAACCATTATGACTACACCAAACGAAAAATCAGTCTATAATGACAAAGATTTAGCAGAGTTTAAAGAAATCATTTTAAACAAAATTGAACGTGCTAAAAAGGATTTAGAGATCCTACAAAGCTCATACAAAAACGGAAGTTCAAACAACACTGATGACACTTCCCCACAGTTTAAAGCTTTTGAAGAAGGCTCTGAGACCATGTCCAAGGAAGCAAACGTGCAACTAGCAATACGTCAAGAAAAGTTTCTTCGTGATTTGAAAAATGCTCTGTCTCGTATCGAAAATAAAACTTATGGTGTCTGCCGTGCAACTGGTAAATTAATCAGGAAAGAACGCTTAAGACTTGTACCTCACGCTACTTTAAGCATTGATGCTAAAAATGCAGGAAACAAATAGTTAATTGAGAGTTTATTTTTAAATCATAACACGACAAGTGTTTATGATGGCTATTTTAAACTTTTGTTTTTCCCATATATATGAATACAAAAAAATCTATACTGTTGATTATCATTGTTTTATTGATAGATCAAATTAGTAAAATATACATCAAGACAAACTTTATTTTAAATGAAGAGATTTATGTTTTTGATTGGTTTAGAATCCACTTTATAGAAAATAACGGAGCGGCTTGGGGAACTGAAATTGGAGGTAGAACTGGGAAATTGATTTTAACTTTATTCAGACTGATAGCCATTATAGGAATTGGGTACTGGCTGCACAAAAGCATCAAAGATAAAGCACATAATTTATTAATCGTTTCAATCTCACTAATCTTTTGTGGTGCTTTGGGAAACATTATCGACTCTGTTTTTTATGGCGCACTTTTTACTGAATCTTACGGACAAATGTCAGTTTTCAATACCAACCAAGCTTATGGCTCTGTCTTCCATGGCAAAGTAGTTGACATGCTCTATTTTCCTATTTGGCATGGTGTTTTACCCTCTTGGCTACCTGGGATTGGTGGAAAATATTTTACATTTTTTAATGCCATCTTTAATGTTGCAGATAGCGCTATTTCGATAGGAGTTTTGATTTTATTGGTTTTTGGTAAAAAAGTTTTTCCTAAAAACTAATTTTAACGTTTTTTTAACTTGGCTTTATAAATCTGTTTATTTATTAATCGTAATATTGCAATATAAAAATACAATGTTATGGGATTAGTCAAAACCGAAATATTTACGGATGAACAAAATACAATTGCTCTTTTTGCAAAAGTATTTGGTCACCCTGCTAGAGTTGCTATTTTGCAACACCTATTTAAGCTAAACAGCTGTATTTGTGGAGATTTAGTTCTTGAAATTGGACTGGCCCAACCTACAATATCACAACACCTTAAAGAATTAAAAAACTTAGGCTTGATCAAAGGAAACATATCAGGAACAAGTGTATGTTATTGTATAAACGATGAAAATTGGTCTAAAATGAAAGACACTATGTATTTGTTTCTAAATCAAGATACTGCTAAGACAAATTGTTGCTGAAATTTACCTCCGTTTACCTCTTAAAAAATAATCTCAAAATAATGAATACAAAATCAAATGTATTAGATAAAATAGAACAAACGATTGTAGACTTGAAGCCCTTAAATATTTCCCTAGATCGCAAAAAAGTACTACTCCCTCTTGTAAAATACATCCAAACAAAAGTCAATTCAAAAGAGGAAATTCATCTTAACTTTATTTGTACTCATAACTCTAGAAGGAGTCACTTTTCTCAAATATGGGCACAAATTGCTAGCTTTTATTTTAACATACAAAATGTGTTTTGCTACTCTGGAGGAACTGAAGAGACAGCCTTATATCCAAAAGTAATTGAAACTTTAGAAAACAGTGGCCTCCAAATTGACAAAATAACAGACAACCACAATCCTGTTTATAACATCAAGTATGCAGAAAGTGAGCATCCAATTATTGGATATTCAAAGAAGTATAATGACACTTTAAATCCAAAAAAAATGTTTGCAGCGATCATGACTTGTGAACAAGCAGACAAAGGATGCCCAATAGTTGTTGGAGCCGAAAAAAGAATCCCTCTTACTTTTGAAGATCCCAAAGTTTTTGACCACACATCACAACAAACTGAAAAATACAACGAAAGAAATTTACAAATAGCAACCGAGATGATTTATATATTCTCACAAATAAAATCTTAAATGTCAAAATCAAAACAATTGAGTTTTTTAAATAAAAACCTAACGCTGTGGATATTTATAGCTATGGGTATTGGTGTTGGAATTGGTGTTTTATTTCCAAATTTTCCTAAAACGATAAACGCTATGAGTAGTGGCACAACAAATATCCCTATTGCCATTGGGTTAATTTTGATGATGTATCCACCTCTAGCTAAGGTTAATTATTCATTACTACCTAAAATATTTAGTGATGTTAAAATTCTTTCTCTATCCTTGGTTCTCAACTGGGTTATAGGTCCTATTTTAATGTTTCTACTTGCCATAACTTTTTTAAGTGACTACCCCGAATACATGGTCGGACTTATTTTAATTGGCTTAGCACGGTGTATTGCTATGGTATTGGTATGGAATGACCTCGCTGATGGAAATAGTGAATACGGAGCAGGTTTGGTCGCTCTAAACAGTATTTTTCAAGTATTTGCTTATAGTTTTTACGCTTGGTTATTCATCACTGTACTCCCTCCCATTTTTGGATTTGAGGGTGCCATCATAGACCTTTCCATAAAAACTATTGCAGAAAGCGTTGCCATCTATTTAGGAATTCCTTTTGTTTTCGGGATTGCAAGTAGATTCCTTTTTGTAAAAGTCAAAGGAGAAGAATGGTATACTACAAAATTTATTCCTTCTACAGCACCTCTAACCTTAATCGCACTGTTATTTACTATTGTGATCATGTTTTCTCTAAAAGGTAAGTTGATCATTGAAATCCCACTTGATATTTTGATCATTGCCATTCCTTTGTTGATCTACTTTACCTTGATGTTCTTCATCGGTTTCTTTTTCACAAAAGCTAATGGTGCCGAATATGATAAGACTACCTCTGTTGCATTTACTGCTGCAGGGAATAATTTTGAATTGGCCATTGCCGTAGCTATTGGTGTTTTTGGATTAAACTCTGGCCAAGCATTTGCAGGTGTTATTGGTCCGTTAGTGGAGGTTCCAGCATTAATAGTGCTGGTTAAAATATCTTTTTGGCTGAAAAAAAAATATTTTACAAAAGAGACCCCCTAAACCTCACTATCGTAAGAAAAATAGGAGCATTAAAAAACAGGAGTACTAACTCCTCTTTTTTAATGCTATAAAATGTAATAATGGTTTATTTGGTTTTGTTTAACCAAATACCCATGTTCACTTCTGCGTCAATTATTGATTTTAAATCTGCTATTGCTACCCGTTTTTGTTCCATGGTATCTCGATGACGGATGGTCACCATTTTATCATCTTTCGTTTCATAATCTACAGCAATACAAAATGGGGTCCCATTAGCATCTTGTCGACGATACCTGCGCCCAATAGCATCCTTTTCATCATAAGCTACGTTGAAATCAAACTTTAATTGATCAAATATTTCTTTTGCTATTTCGGGTAATCCATCTTTTTTAACCAAAGGTAAAATAGCTGCTTTTATTGGCGCTACCACAGAAGGTAGTTTTAACACAGTTCTTTGACTACCATCTTCTAGTGTTTCTTCTTGTAAAGCACTAGAAAATACTGCTAAGAACAATCGGTCCAAACCAACAGAAGTCTCTACAACATATGGTGTGTAGTTTTCATTGATTTCATTATCAAAATACTGGATTTTCTTTCCCGAAAATTCTTGATGAGCCTTCAAATCAAAATCTGTTCTGGAGTGTATTCCTTCTAATTCTTTAAATCCGAAGGGAAACTTAAATTCGATGTCCGCTGCTGCATCAGCATAATGAGCCAACTTATCGTGATCGTGAAAACGGTAATTATCAACACCTAATCCTAATGAAATATGCCATTTTAGTCGAGAAGTTTTCCAGGTCTCATACCATTCTTTTTGAGTACCAGGACGAACAAAAAATTGCATTTCCATTTGTTCAAATTCACGTTGACGGAAAATAAACTGTCGAGCTACAATCTCATTTCGGAACGCTTTCCCTGTTTGTGCAATTCCAAAAGGAATTTTCATTCTTCCTGTTTTTTGCACATTTAAAAAATTAACAAAAATACCCTGAGCTGTTTCTGGTCGTAAATACAAATCCGTAGCATGTTCTGCAGAAGCACCTAGTTTGGTTCCAAACATCAAATTGAACTGTTTTACATCGGTCCAGTTTTTTGACCCTGACAAAGGGCAGGCAATCCCCAATTCCTCTATCAAAGATTTTACATCCGCTAAATCTTCTTGCTCCAAAGATTTACCCATTCTTGCCAAAATATCAGCTCCTTTTGCCTTGTAGCCAAGAACTCTCGGATTTGTTTCTAAAAACTGTACCTTATCAAAAGCATCTCCAAAACGCTTTGCCGCCTTTTTTACTTCTTTTTCAATTTTATCATCGTATTTGGCAACGTAATCTTCTATCAAAACATCTGCTCGATATCTTTTTTTAGAATCTTTGTTGTCTATCAATGGATCATTAAAAGCATCTACGTGACCCGAAGCTTTCCAAGTAGTAGGGTGCATAAAAATTGAGGCATCTAATCCTACAATATTGTCGTGCATTTGTACCATCGCTTTCCACCAGTAGTCGCGCAAATTTTTCTTTAACTCTACTCCGTTTTGTGCATAATCATAAACTGCACTTAACCCATCATAAATCTCACTAGACTGAAATACGTATCCGTATTCTTTTGCATGTGAAATCACATTTTTAAACTGATCTTCTTGTTTTGCCATTACGCAAAAATATAAAAGCTTTTGGTATAATAATTACTCCGTTCTAAAAACTCTATGTTTTATTTAAAAAACACCTAAAAAATTAGTTTTCAAAATAAATCTTTCTTTTGCTAATAACCCATCTAGACTATAAAACTCAATGGTATATGATCCTTTACTCAGAGCAGCATCTTTTAAAGATATTTGATGTGTCACACGCATCGTCTCTCCATTTGAGACAAGTCTAGTTCCATCTGTATACTTTTTTAAGATTTTTCCGTGAAAAAATTCTCCTGTGGGTTTAACCAAATCCTCCTTGGAATTTTTTATTACATAAAACACATCTAATGCTTCATTTGCTAACAGTCTATTGTTTATTATCGAAAATTGAACCTTAATCGCATCTACTTTTTTGTATCGATTGGTTTTTTTTAATCTGCCAGATTTTTTTTCTCTGACTCCATAGACCTCTACTTGCGAAATAATAAATTTTGTGGCCTTCGCTAATTTTGAAGTGATTTTTTCACTCTTTAATCTTTCAATGTTTAGTTCTGATTTCACTACCGCAATGGCTACCCTAAGACTATCGTTGGAAGATCTAATAGAATCTAAACGGTCAAACAATAATTTATTATTTGTTTTCAAACCTTGAAGAGAATCTCTCATCACATGAAAGATTCTAAAACTTTGCTCTTTGGTCTGATGGAGTTTGTTTTTTAAATGTTCTAATTTTTTTTTCGATTTTTCTAGGTCAACTCTTATTTCTTTGAGTTTTTTGTTTGTTTGATTAAAATCTTTGGTAATGGCTATATTTTGTTCTTGTTTATGATTTAAATTCTGAAGAGCTAAAGCAAAATCATCCTCTAAAGATTTTTTTTCTTCTAAAACCTCTTGTTTAAATAGGCTGTTCTCATTGGTTATCTTGTACTGATAAACCAAAAGTCCAGCCATAGCTATCCCTAAAAGTGTTATGATTGTATTTTTCATAGAACATAAATTTAATTAAATATAACTTTTTTAAAATAATTCTTTATTTTTAAATTAAAAGTCATGACACTTGCAAAAGATTTAAGAGACTTATTCGTTCCTAACAGATGCCTACACTGTAAGTGTATCATCCCAAATCAGCGGCTATTTTTATGTCTTCCTTGTGATCATCAACTTGAATTCACTTCTCATTTTGAAGAACACAACAATCCACTAGAAAAAATATTCTATGGCAAAGTGGATGTCTCCAGTGCTGCTTCGCTATATTTTTATCACAAAAAGACTCCGATACAAACCCTCATAAAATCACTAAAATACTTCGACCTACAAACTTTTGGGGAATTTTCCGGAAAATCTGTTCTTAATGAACTTAAAAAAACCAAGCGATTTAAGGATATCGATATCGTGATTCCAGTTCCTTTACATCCAAAAAAAGAAAAAGAAAGAGGATATAACCAAGTAGAAGTCTTTGCCAAAGTAATTGCAGAGAATATAAAAGCAAAATACCTAAAGGATGCATTGATAAAAATAAAATACAGCAAATCTCAAACAAGTCTGAATCAAGAAGATCGGAATAGTAACGTTTCCAATTTATTTACTGCTAACCCGCAATATAATTTTAACCAAAAACATGTTTTAATCGTGGACGATATATTGACAACTGGTGCAACTATGATTTCTTGTATAAAAGCAATCAAAGCATTAAACAATGTTAATATATCCCTCATTACCATTGCTTATGCAATCTAAATAATGACAAAAAACTGTTTATTTGTAATGATGAAACATCTGAGAATTATTTTCATGTCTTTTTGGGTAATGCTGCAATGGAATTGTGCTAGGATAGGCAGTCCAACTGGCGGACCAACTGATAGTATACCCCCAGTAATGGCTATTGCAAAACCCACAAACAAAACAAGTAATTTTAAGGCTAAAAAAGTTGAAATTCTATTTGACGAGTATATTAAATTTAAAAACTTAAACACTCAGCTCATCATATCTCCCCCTATGGAGACTAGGCCAATCATAAAACCTGAAATTGGTGTTTCTAAAAAAATAAGCATCAAATTTTTGGATACTCTAAAACCAAACACTACCTACACTATCAATTTTGGAAACAGCATCATTGACAATAACGAAGGAAATGAGCTAGGTAAATTTTCATATGTATTCAGTACCGGATCTTTTGTTGATTCATTAAGTCTTAGTGGAAAAGTTTTAGATCCTTTGCAAGTTGACAAAGAGATTGAAAACATAAGCATATTGGCTTACAAAAATGCCAATGACACACTTGTGGGCTGCTATACTCCTGATTATTTAACCAACACCTTAGATAGCAACGCATATACCCTAGAAAATCTATCCGAATCAAATTATAAAATCATAGCATTAGAAGACAAAAACAACAATTATGTCTATGACAAAGGACAGGAAAGGATTGGTTTTCTAAATGAAGATATTCAGTTAAAAGAAACAGATTCAATTGATCATTTCATACTGTTTAAGGAGCCAAAAGACAACAAAGTACTTAGGCCAACACAAACAAATGGAAATGTAATTATCATAGGCTATCAAGGAAAAGATCTCCCAGAAGTATCAGCTACCGGGCTGGAGAAGAAAAACTATTTGGTTACAAAACCCACCTCAAAAGACACGCTTTACTTTTGGTTCAAAAAAAAACCTACAGACTCCATTTACCTGAACATTAAGCAAGACACCATGAATTATGATTTTGCAAGAATACCTAGAGACTTAAAAATAGATTCTTTGACCCTCAACACAAACAATGGAGGAATACTTCATCCTAATGACTCCATCATACTGTCTAGTAATAATCCTATCGAATTAATAAACAAAGACAGTATCGTTTTACTAGAACAAGATTCTATACCTATTGCTTTTACTTTGATAAATAAAATAAACAAACACCAAATTTTTATTGACTTTCAAAGAAAAATTAACAAAAACTACTCTTTAATCTTAAAAGAGTTAGCTTTTACAGATATTTTGAACACGACATCTAAAAAAAAGATCATTAAAGTAAAAACAATTGATCCTGAAGAATATGGAGAAATTATAATTGGTATCACAAACCCTAACAATCTAAAATTATTAGTTGAGATCTCTAACAATTTATTTCTTAGTAAGACGGTTACTGTAATCGAAAAATCCCAAGATGTAAATTTTAAACATCTTACTCCCGGAGAATATCAAATACGAATAATTAAAGACCTCAACAAAAACAGTGTATTTGACAATGGTAATTTTACATTAAAAACCCAACCAGAGCCTGTGTATAATTTTGAAAAAAAAATCAAACTACGAGCAAACTACCTCATCAATGAAACGATTGACATAACAAAAATCTTTTAAGTTTTTTTCATACTTTAGAGGTCTGATTCATTATTAAAGCATGTTGAAAAAATTATTTTTACTTTTTGGGATAGTCTTGTTACTTTCAACCAAAAGTAACGCACAAAGATATTTCAATCATGTCTACCGACATGAAATTGGCGTCAACATAGGTGTCTCCAATTTCAATTCTGACTTTGCACCCAAAAGTATTTTATTCGGAAGCACAACCATTAACGGACTGTCGATTGAAGCAACTCATTATTTACAACTTGTCCAACAAAATTATAGACCAAATTCATTACTGAGGAAACTCATTTTGAAAACGAATCTAGGCGTGAATTTTTCTTCGTTTAACAATAATTCTTACGATACAAAAAACGCTAAACTTCAAGACCCTCCCAGGTATACTTACGCCACTACACCTAACAAGGTTTTACTCGGTAAACTAACTTCTAAGACAACAATAATAAGCTTAGAAAGCGAGTTACAATACTATTTAAAAGATATGGCAAGGTTTCTGAACAAACGCATAAGACACCGGTATAAAAATAGCACAAACCCTTTTGTAGCAGTGGGATTTGGAATACACTCTGTACAAGCTACACCAGAATACAACCCTGGGCAAGAAGCTTTTACAAATAATGCAGGAGGTAATAATGGATATCCTGACAATTATAACTCTAGTTTTTTTAAAGAAACAAATGATGCTGTAATTTCTACTCATTTGGGTTTTGGTGCAAGACACAAGTTGGAGTCTAATTTTGACTTGATCGCACAGATGAATGTAAAATACTATTTCTCTGACTGGATTGATGGGGTAAATCCCATGTTGGAAGGCAACCGATCGAATGATTTTAATTCTACAATAAGTGTTGGTCTTATCTATTCTTTATATTAAAATCCATATTATTTTAAATAAAAAATAAAAAAATAATCAAAAAATTATTGATTTAAATATATTTAACCCCTTAAATTTGTACTTTAGCAAAAAAATATCCCATTTAAGATTTTAAATATGCAGAATTCCATTCGACTCTTCATTTTTATATTGCTTGGTACCTTTGACCTTTATTCACAATCTTTCACCAGCAATAATATAGAATACATCATAACAGATACGCTAGCACGAACGGCAACCATAACAAATTATACAGGAACCGACACAAATCTTATTCTCAAAGACACCATAGATTATCAAAAAAACTCATACACTGTAACTAATATTGGAAATAGTGCTTTTGCAGCTAAAGGACTGACTAGTGTAACGTTGCCCGCCAAACTTGAATATATTGAACCTAAAGCTTTCTATCAGAATAATGATTTATCAGAAGTAACTTGCGCTCATACAGTCCCATTTGTCTTGCATGATGTATTTGAGCACAGGGAGAATATAGTGTTGAACATTCCTACAGGTTTAACAAGTGATTATTATGCGTACCGCTGGGGTGGATTCAAAAGTATAAATGAAGCAGGAGGAAAATCGTACCCAAAACAGAATAAACTCATCACCACGACACATGAAATAGGAGCTAGCATTGGGCTCTCGAATTTCAATTCAGATTTTGCGCCAAAATATATCTTACACGAATTTATTACTATCAATGGGGCAACACTCAGTGCTGCTCATTATCTTGGAATTAAACTAAGAGGGTATGAAAATAATCAAATACTTAAAAACTTGATATTAAAAACTAATTTCTCTCTTAACTATTCTTTTTTTAATAATTACTCATATGGTACTAAAAACGCTAAAATAGAAAACCCACCTCTTTACACCATTGACAATACCCCAAACAAGGTATTACTGGGTAAGTTAACCTCTAAAACACTATTGCTAAGTATGGATAACGAACTCCAATTTTATCTAAAGGACGTAATCAAATGCATGGCTAAAAGTAACAAAGAAATTAACCTAAATCCATATGTTGCGCTTGGTTTTGGGGTGCATTATGTAAAGAGTAGCCCCGTTTACAACCCAGGAAAAAGGGCTTTTAATAATAATGCTGGTGGAAATAATGGATACCCCGACAATTACAAATCAAGTTTCATTGCAAAAACAAACGCTATTGTTCTATCTGCAAACTGTGCCATGGGTACTAGGTATAAAATATCTTCTAACATGAATTTGATCGCTCAACTAGGAATCAAATACTATTTATCGGATTGGATGGACGGTGTAAACCCTAATCTGACTAGTAACAAATCCAACGACTTTAACTCTATTGCTAGCATAGGTCTTGTGTATAAGTTGTTTCAGAAAAAACCAAGCAAGGATTGACTAAATTAGTTTCCTCAAAGCTAAAACAACCCCTAAATGAATTCCTTCGTGAAAATTATTAAACGCTATTGCTTTATCTATTCCGTCTAAAGTCACATCTACACTTGTCGTGTATTCAGTATATTTGACAAAAACACCCTTCTCATAATCTGACTTCAATTTTTCCGGCAATGATAAAAACAATGTTTTAATCTGATCCCATTCTTCCTGTGCTATGTTATAATTCTCTGGATAGGTTCCTTTTGCATATCTGTCAATCATTTCCTGTGACAAAACAGTAGGCAAACCTGATAATTTATAACACAACAACTGCTGAGTCACAACCAAATGTGCTACATTCCATCCTATATTATTATTAAACCCTTTTGGAATTGAATTGATTTGTGATAAAGTATAGTTGCTGATTAGTTTTAAAACTAAAACTCTTCCTTTTTGTAAAACATCTATCTGCTTTGCAATGTCCATAATTTCTATTTTTATACATTTGACAGCAACAAAGATAGCTGACACCATAGACTTATGAAAAAAATATACTACCTAAAAACTTGCGATACTTGTAAAAAAATCATGAAACAATTACATCTTGAAGGTTTTGAAATTCAAGAAATCAAAAATAACCCTGTAACAAAAGAGCAACTACATAAGATGTACGAACTTAGCCATTCTTACGAAGCCTTATTTAACAAAAGAGCTAAACTATATAAAGATCAAGGTTTAAAAGACAAGAACCTAAGTGAGAGTGACTTCAAAAATTTAATTTTGAAGCAATATACGTTTCTAAAGAGGCCTGTTGCCATTGTAGACGATGAAATATTCATTGGGAATGGCAAAAAAACTATTGCTCAGTTGGTAGAAAAAACCAATTTTTAGCAACAAAGGAATACAAAAGGTAAAATGTAATTTTATGGGCTTCTCCCTAAACGTATTCTTGGTTAGTCCTAAATAAAATAGCCTCTGAATGATTAACTATTTTTTATGATGTAATTTCTATTTGCACTTTGTACCCCTCATTCGCTCTAACATTAAAAACTTTCCCGTCTTCAAAAATCAAATATTGAGCTTTTATTCCTTTTAAGACCCCCTCATAAAAAGGGTCCTTATCTAGATTCAAACTCCCTACCTTTTCTGGATATTTTTCAAC
The DNA here is from genome assembly GCF_039768515.1 of Wenyingzhuangia sp. Lineage (NCBI taxonomy): Bacteria > Pseudomonadati > Bacteroidota > Flavobacteriia > Flavobacteriales > Flavobacteriaceae > Wenyingzhuangia > Wenyingzhuangia sp. The sequence goes on along the minus strand of NZ_JBDNAI010000047.1, from coordinate 153 downwards.
TGGATATTTTAATTTTAAAATATGATCATCTCCTACATAGTATTGTTTTGTCTCCTCTGGCAAATACGGTTTTAACTCCTGTTTGATTTTGACTAAATCTTGCTGCTCCACATTATTCTTCAACATTTTCTGCCAACTTGTTTTGTCACTCAC
>NZ_JBDNAI010000046.1:0-6602 GCF_039768515.1 Wenyingzhuangia sp. | reverse complement strand
ATAAGTTTATTTTTATACGTAGGAGTCGAAGTTATCGCTGGCGATACCATTATTGCATATGGTATTTCCTTGGGGATTCCTGCTGGAGATTCTAAATTCTTTACAACATTCACCCTAATGGCCATGGTAGCTACATATGCTATTGGAGTTGTGCTTATTCCTAAATATTTAAGCCAAACTAAAGCCTTAAGACTAAGCGCACTTTTGGGCATCCTTTTTTCTATCTGTATTCTTTTTACGAGTGGATTCACATCTGTATTGTTTGTCGCTGCTCTTGGGATTGCTAACGCACTTGTTTGGCCAGCCATTTGGCCATTGGCACTTCAAGGATTGGGTAAATTTACTAAAACTGCTTCTGCTTTGTTGATCATGTCAATATCTGGGGGTGCTATAATTCCTCCTTTATATGGAAGCCTAGTGGACCAATATAAATTGATATTGATTTCTGAAGGAATGAATCATCTTCTTGCAACCGCAACTGCATCAACAAAAGGGTATTGGATATTAATACCCTGCTACACTTTTATTTTATACTATGCAATAGCAGGGCATAAAACGAATCTAAAGAACAAATAATTCCCATCTACACCTTACTTATTCACCAAATACATTTCACTTGCCTAAGCTATGTTTTGATGGTATACACCCCATTGATTTTATTTATTTTTTAAATATTTTCATAAAAAATACATTTTACTTAATATTTTATTATATTTTTACACAAGTTGTTAAATATAGTTTAATAGCTATGAAAGAGAAATAGAAGTTTTAAAGTGTTAATCTTGATAAAAGATTAGCACTTTTCTAGTTTAAAATACTACACTCTATCTATATCTCACATAAAAATTCATTAGAACAAGAAGCAAAGTATGTAAACAATACATTACCTATATTTGTTGGATATACATTTTAAATTTATGAAACCTACACACTTATTTTGTAAAACTATCCTGTTTCTTATTATGGCTAATACGCTTGGTTTTGCTCAAGTAGTTTCTAACGCAATGGAATTAGAGAATGCCATTGCAAACGCAGTCCCTGGAACAACAATAGAACTAACTGATGGAATATGGAACGATACTTTTATAAACATTTCTAATAATGGTACTGCCAACCAACCCATAAAGATCGGTGCTCAAAATCCAGGATCCGTTTGGATGACTGGTAACTCAAGGGTAAAAATAAGTGGTTCGTACCTTACCTTATCGGGATTGGTGTTCAAAAACCCTGAAAATTTAGTAAACAATGGCGTTACAATTGAACCCATCTTTGAACTCAACAAGTGTGATCATTGCAAAGTAATCAACAATAAAATTGATCACTATAACGGTACAGAAACCCAAAAAACAATGAAATTTAAATGGGTTTATATCATTGATGGCAAACACAACGAAATTGCTTATAATTCATTTGTCGGTAAATATGGAATTGGTAGTATTATCAATGATAATAGAATTTTATCTGAAGCCGACTATTTAAAAATTCACCATAATTATTTTGCAGATAGGACGCCCATCAATGGCATCAACGATGACAACGATCAAGATGCTATCAGAATTGGAGTTAGTTCAACTTCTCTTTCAGATTCTTTTTCTGAAGTTTATGAAAACTATTTTTACAACTATTTTGGAGAAATCGAGGTTATTTCTAACAAATCTGGTCACAACAAATATTACCACAACACCTTTAGAGACTATGGAGGATGTTTGACTTTGAGGCATGGCAACAATTGTGAAGTTTATGGAAATTTTTTCTTTGCTGAAAACAATTTCTTCACTGGTGGGGTCCGTGTTATCGGTGAAGGACACAAGGTATACAACAACTATATAGAAGGGACTAACTACAGAAAACCCAGTGGTTCTGGGTCCAATCTCACCGGTGGAATAAATGTAATGAATGGAGTACTAAATTCTCCTCTTAACGAATACTTTCAAGTAAAAAACACACAAATAATTAATAACACCCTTGTAAACTGTGATTATGCCCTGAGAATCGGAACAAAAAAAGGGGGTAACGATCAAGAACCCGTAAACTTAGTTGTCGCTAACAACATCGTATACAATGCTAGTATTGAAAGCTATGAGGTAACTACAGCACCCAGTGGCAATTCTATTTCCGAGGGAAATATAACAAACTTAGCAGAAAATGAACTGATTGATGATGGTAATTTCCACCGCTTGACCAGCGAAAGTAGTCCTGTTGACGCAGGAATTGGTCGCTACTCATTTTTAGAGTATGATATCGTGAAAGGGCTGAGTAATACCCATTTCGATGCAGGTGCAGAAGAGTACGGTTCTAGTGGTAGTCACCTACCCTACACCGCTGCAGATGTAGGTGTGAGTGTAGGTTTTGGTGCAACTAACCAAAATACTTTAAGTCTAAAATCCAATCCATCAAAAAACAAGAATATTAAGATCTATTCCGCTCCTCTGGATCCGAAGCGATTAAATATTTCATCTATGACCACCCCTATAAAAACCATTGAAATATTTACCTTGGAAGGTAAGAAAGTACAGAAAATTGAGGAAGTCAATAAACAAACCACTACAATAGACATCACAAATCTACATCAAGGGATCTATGCCATAAAATTAAAAAATATTGGAACAGTTAAATTTGTTGTAGACTAAAGTCATCATCGATCGCGAGCAAACCACTTATTAGCTATGCTGTTCTTTATCACACAGCATTCCTCATTTAATCAATAATCACTGTAAATTCTAAAGCCAAAGGGTTCAGTGTTTTGAATAAAGTAGACAACAAGTCTTTCCCATAGTATTCGTAATATTCTGAAAAATTACGATACCTTTCCTCTAAAGATTGGTTTGGGAACAAATCATTTTGAATGATTTCTATGCGGGTAACCAAATCATACATCTTTTTCTTTTCTGCCTTTAACAATCGTTTTTCTAAATGATCTAACCCTTTCAATTGTTTTTTTTCTTGAGCTTTTATCGCTCCCATAAAAGAGGGATCCGTTTGTAAAGCAATTTGCTCCAGGCTTTTAAAACTTTCCTTCAATTGTTTGCGTTTGGCATTAAAATCAAAATGAATATCCGATTTCTCTTTCACTTTTTCTACAATCAGTTGGTTTTGAGACAAAAACAAATCTTCCACACTAACTTCTAATTTATTTAGTTTTTTATGTTGCTTTTCGGTAATCAATAATGCGGAATTACGGAGCAACAACATGGGAAAAGGAACCTCAAAAGCTTTAAATGTTGATTTTAACTGCATCCAATATGACAACTCGCCTCCCCCTCCAACATAGCAAAGGTTGGGTAAAATGACTTCTTGATATAAAGGCCTCAGTAACGCATTCCCAGAAACATTATCATTACTATTTTCTAAATGTTCAAAAATATTTTCTGGAGATGAAAAACTAAGCGCTCTGTTCTGAACCTTATATCCCTCTTTTGTTTTTATGATTCTCTCTCTAAAATTGTGACCAGAATAAAAAAGATTAATTTCTCTCGGGTGAACCTGTTGTGGATAGGATTGAGCTCTCAAATGTTCACCTGTCTTTGTTACTTCTTTATGACTTACTTGCTCCTTCAACTCTTTTAGCGCATAAGGCTTGAATAGGTTTTTTAATTGTTGATCATCACCATCAAGCACAACCAATCCATAGGTTCCAAATAATGCATTCACCAAATAGCGAGTGGCATCTGCTAAGTTTGTATGCGCAACGTAAGATTTCTTAAACAAATCTCTCAATTCTTGTGCTTGAACTCCGGTATTCAATAGAGCAGAAAACTTTTGATAAACATCTTCAAGTCCATCAGTGGACATTTTTCCAACAGCCCCACCAGACTCTTTTTCCCAAAAAATTTTTTTATTCTTAAAATTAAAATATTGGATTTCCTCAAGATCGTGATCTTCTGAGGCCATCCAATATATAGGTACAAAGTTTTGATTGGGGTACTTCTCTTGTAACTCTTTGCACAAATTGATAACCGATACGATTTTATACAAAAAATATATAGGTCCAGAAAACAAATTCAGTTGGTGACCTGTTGTAATGGTAAATGTATTGGGCAAAAGAAGTTTGTCTAGGTGTTGTTGAGTCAACTCACCTGTAGATGTATTTTTGTACTGATGGGTTAAGGCATCGACCAACACTTTTCTATTTTCAAATGGAAAACCCTCAGTTTTTTCTTCTATTTGAGCCGAAAAATTATCTAGGGATGGAAAACGATGATAAAAAGACTGCACACTTTTCTTTTCTTCTAAATAATCAAGGATCATTTTAGAAAAATAATTGGTCTTCTTATATGGTATTTGAAAACTATCCATAGAATATCATAATGCTTCTACAGGGCAAAAAACAATATTGGTTATTGATCTATAGACCCCAAAACACGTTTCATAAAATTATTTAACGCTTCTTTCTGAGGAACCCCATTCTTAATATCTTTATCAACCTCAATAGCACCATATAGATTGGATATTATTTCTCCGATCACGTCTAATTCTTCATCTTTCAAAGAACTAACCTCTGTAAGGGCCTCTAAAGTTTCTAGTGTTTCATGGACGTAATCTACGTCATTCTCAGCAATAAACTGAGTCATGTGTTTAATTATCGGTAGCTTCATCTATAAATGATTTTAAAACATCTGTTTTATTTGTTTGCACTTGATTCAATAATGAACCATTTTTAAATACCGCAAATGTTGGCAAGTTACTAACATCAGCCAATTGTCTTGATGCAGGATTTTTTTCAGCATCTACAACTAAAAATTCTGCTCCTTCTACTTCTCTCGAAAACTTTTTGAATTTAGGTTTCATGATTCTACAATTTCCACACCAACCGGCAGAATATTGTACAAAAAGCAATGCATTGTTGTTTACTTCTTCTTGAAGCGTATCAGTAGTTAACTCTCTCATGATCAATATGTTGTTTAATTAAAATAATGAAAACTGGAACCTAAAAAACCGGATGATTGATTTCATCAACTTTAAGCATCCGGTCTGTTTTTGTTTAAATGATAAACTTTTTTGCTTTTTGAGCAATCTAGTTTTTAGCTAAGTAAGCTGCTGTCCCTTTTGCGTCTGGAGACATAGCCTCTTTTCCTTCTTCCCAATTTGCAGGACAAACCTCACCATGAGACTGTACATGAGCATAAGCATCTATCAATCTTAAAAACTCATTTACGTTACGTCCTACAGGCATGTGGTTAACTCCTTCGTGGAATACTGTTCCTTCCTCATCTATTAAATACGTTGCACGGTAGGTAACGTTGTCTCCTTCTTTGATGTAAGTCTCTGTTTCCTCGTTAAAAGTTTCGCTTGCAATGTCTAAAATCCCTAAAACTTCAGATAAATTACGATTAGAATCTGCCAATAAAGGATAAGTAATACCTTCTATACCTCCATTATCTTTGGCTGTACTTAACCAAGCAAAGTGTACCTCTGGTGTATCACAAGATGCTCCTATAACTACCGTATTTCTTTTTTCAAACTCTCCTAAAGCTTCTTGAAATGCATGTAATTCTGTTGGACAAACAAAAGTAAAGTCTTTTGGGTACCAAAATAACAACACTTTTTTCTTGTTTTTCTGAGCTTCTTCTAAAACATTTACTTTAAAAGTATCTCCTAATTCGTTCATTGCATCAACTGCTAAATTTGGAAATTTTTTTCCTACTGCTGTGGCCATAATTATTTTTATTTATGATTAATTTTCTACTACAAATTTACATCCATTGTTCCATTAAACAAATCAATTTCTATCTATTGTTCTTATTGTAGTATTGTTTTTATCTATGTTTAACTTTCAACCCTCAATTTTTAGAATAAAAAATATATCTTTATTTGTAAACCTTTACTTTTACTAACGACCAACACCAAAACATTACCATCATGAGAATCATTCTTTTTATCTTAGCACTAAACATGAGCTTATACGCTCAAAATAAAAATGGTCCAACAGCTTCAAATTTAAAAATTGCATATGTAGCAAGTGGCTGCTTTTGGTGTGTAGAAGCTATCTATGAGAGCGTACCTGGCGTAACAGAAGCCATATCAGGGTATGCAGGAAGTGACGTTAAAAACCCAACTTATAACACCATCAAAGATACAGGACATGCAGAGACCGTTGCCATCTACTATGATGCTCATAAAATTTCGTTTTCAGAATTGATTGATATTTATTATCTATCTCAGAACCCAACTACCTATGGTCAACATCCTGATTTTGGAAAAAACTACCGCTCTATTATTTTTTACAACAACACTAGAGAAAAAGAGATTGCAACGTTGAAGTTTAACCAGATCAATCAAACTTTGGACGGAAAAGCCATCACTGAAATAAGAGCACTTGATCATTTTTATCCAGCTGAGGACTATCACCAGAATTACGAAAAAAATCATCCCGAAAACCCCTATGTACAGCAGGTGTCAATTCCACGCTTGAATAGGTTTAAAGCTAAATATTTTAAAAACTAATTAAATCATTTAAATAGCATAGCAATGAAAACAATGACGTGTCAACAACTAGGAGGAGCCTGTCAACAAGAATTCAAAGCCGAGACTTTTGAAGAACTTGCAGCAATGAGTAAAAAGCATGGAATGGAGATGTTTAAAAAAAATGACAAACCACATCT
>NZ_JBDNAI010000006.1:0-24912 GCF_039768515.1 Wenyingzhuangia sp. | reverse complement strand
ATTCCCTACTTATTAGGTAGGATAATAAAATGAAGTAAACCAATTAAAAAATGATTACAGAAAAAATAATAGCAAACAGAACTGATCTCAGTTATCGTCAATCTGCTTCATCAGACTCACCTGTACGTAGTGTGATAAAAGCGGTAAGTTGGAGGTGTGTGGGGACTATAGATACCTTAGTGGTTTCATGGTTTGTTGTAGAGGATGTTGCTACAGCTTCTGCAATTGCTTCTATAGATTTTGTAACAAAAATGATTTTGTATTTTTTTCACGAACGTGCATGGAATTCAATAAAATGGGGAAAAAAATGAGTAAAAGATATTCAAGTGAGCAAGTAGCTCAATTTAATTTAGATTTAGTAGGGAAGTCACCAGTTGAGATTGTGACTTGGGCGATAAATCATTCAGAATCTCCAGTTGTAACAACAAATTTTAGACCTTACGAAGGGGCTATTTTACATGCGGTTACAAGTGTAGAGCCCTCAATTGTTGTCGTATGGTGTGATACAGGTTATAATACGCCTAACACTTACAAGCATGCCGAGGAATTGATTGCATTATTAGGTTTAAATATTGATTTGTATGTACCAAAGCAGACTTCTTCTCATAGAGATGCGGTGATGGGTATTCCTCACATAGATGATCCAATGCATAAAGAATTTACTTCTCAAGTGAAATTAGAACCATTTAAAAGAGCAATGTCGGTACACCAGCCAGATGTTTGGTTTACAAATCTTAGGAAAGGGCAAACAGCGTTTAGAGATTCTATCAGTATAGTGTCTCAAGGTGAAGATGGTGTTTTGAAAGTCAGTCCTTTCTACAATCATTCAGACGAGGAATTGGATTTATATCTGAAAGAAAATAAGATTCCAAACGAACACAAATATTTCGATCCGACAAAAGTACTTGGAAACAGGGAGTGTGGTTTACACAATTAAGACCATTTGATTTCAACAGCCAGAGGTGACGAGAAAAAAACATAAAGATTGAATGTAGTAGGTAGCAGAAAAAGCAAATACGACCAATTAAAAAACAAAATGAACGAATTAAGAGTAAATACATTAGAAAGTGAAGCCATCTACATTCTTAGAGAAGTAGCTTCACAATTTGAAAAACCAGTACTATTGTTTTCAGGAGGTAAAGATTCTATTACTCTAGTTAGATTGGCTCAAAAAGCTTTTTGGCCAGCAAAAATACCATTTCCATTTTTACACGTGGATACGGGGCACAACTTTCCTGAAACGATTGAGTTTAGAGATCGTTTGACAAAAGAGTTAGGGGTGGAGTTGATCGTACGTCATGTACAAGACAATATAGATTCAGGTAAAGTTACTGAAGAAATAGGGAAATACGCTTCAAGAAATATGTTACAAACAGAAACGTTGTTAGATGCCATAGAAGAATTCGGTTTTGATGCTTGTATTGGTGGCGCTAGAAGAGACGAGGAAAAGGCAAGAGCGAAAGAACGAATTTTTTCTGTTCGTTCTGATTTTGGAGAGTGGGATGAAAAAAATCAGCGTCCTGAATTGTTTGATTTGCTTAATGGAAAAATAGAGTTAGGTCAAAATGTACGTTGTTTTCCGATTTCGAATTGGACAGAATTAGATGTATGGTCTTATATCGAAAAAGAGCAGATTGAGATTCCATCAATTTATTTTGCTCACAAACGTAAAGTCTTCTTGAGAGACGGAATGATTTGGTCAGCAGAAGATGACGTGGTTTTTCGTGCCGAAGATGAAAAAGTGGAAGAGTTGATGGTTCGTTTTCGAACAGTGGGAGATATGAGTTGTACCGCAGCGGTATTGTCTGATGCAGTTTCTATCTCCAAAGTAGTAGAAGAAATTAGAGATTCTTCTATTTCAGAACGAGGTGCTCGTATTGATGATAAAAGATCAGAAGCAGCAATGGAGAAACGTAAACAACAAGGATATTTCTAAGGTTTAGGTTGTCTATTGGTTTTAGCTATGACTCACTGTCAATAGCTCAAAAAAAAAGGATTAAAAACAAGGTTTTTAGTAAAAACTAAAAGCCATAGCTAACAAACAAAATGGAAGTTTTAAAAATAGCAACAGCAGGAAGTGTCGACGATGGGAAAAGTACTTTGATAGGTCGTATACTTTATGATACACGTTCTCTGACTGACGATAAATTAGAAGCTATAGAGCGAACGAGTAAACAAAAAGGATTTGATTATTTAGATTTTTCTTTGGCTACCGATGGTTTAGTTGCAGAAAGAGAACAAGGAATTACAATTGATGTAGCGCATATCTACTTTTCTACCGCAAAAAAAAGTTACATCATTGCAGATACGCCTGGTCATGTAGAGTATACTCGAAATATGGTTACAGGAGCTTCTACTTCCCAGGCAGCAATTATCTTAGTTGATGCGAGAAATGGATTGATAGAACAAACATATCGTCATTTTTTCATTAATAATTTACTAGAAATAAAAGATATTATAATTGCAGTAAATAAAATGGACTTGGTAGATTTTTCTCAAGAGAAATTTGAAGTTATCAAGCAAGAGATAACTGCATTGGCTAAAAGAGCAGGTTCCACACAAAATATCACATTTATTCCTGTGTCTGCTTTGCAAGGTGACAATGTTGTGAACAAATCTAAACATACTCCATGGTATGCTGGAGCTACGCTTTTAGAGCATTTCGAATCTTTAGAAGCTCAGGATGTTTATAGAGCATCTGTAGCACGTTTACCTGTTCAAACCATCATTCGTCCTAAGACAGAAGAATTTCATGATTTTAGAGGCTATGCCGGTAAATTATATGGAGGAAGCTTGGCAATTGGAGATGAGGTAACAGTATTGCCTTCAAAGACCACCTCAAAAATAAAAGATCTCTATTTTTTTGATAAAAAATATAGTGTTGCAGAAAGAGGAACTTCTATCAATATAACTTTAGAAAATGATATCAATATTTCTCGTGGTGATCTTATCGTAAAATCATCAGAATTACCGCAAGAGACTAAAGTGCTACACGCTAAAGTATGTTGGATGGATGTAGCCAATTTGGTGGTAGGGAAAAAATACCTAATTCAACAAGGAGCAAATGTTATTGCTGCTAAAGTAACCTCGATTGATGCTTTAATTGCAACAGATTTTTCGGGGGAAAAGGAGGCTACTGCGCTACAGATTAACGAAATAGGAAAAGTGTCTTTTAAGCTAGCAAAGACCTTGTTTTATGATGCTTACACGGTAAATAAAACGACAGGTTCATTTGTGTTGATTGACCCACAAACAAATAATACCTCAGGAGCAGGATTTATACAATAAAAATTTACCGTCAAATTTTCAAGTTGTTAGATGTTAAAAATGAAGCGTCTTTACCTCTTGAATTTTAAACCTTTTAAACTCATTAAAAAATGCAAAGTTTTAGATCAGAAATAGAAAATCCAGTCGTTGAAAAAGATATCATCGAATTGGGAGATAAAATTCAACAATTTTACGATGGTAAATTAGATGAAGAGAAATTCAGAAGTTTACGATTGGCACGTGGTGTTTATGGTCAACGTCAGTTTGGTGTCCAAATGATCCGCATCAAGTTGCCCTACGGAAAAGTAACTTCTGAACAATTGTTGCGTATTTGTGATGTATCAGAAGAGTATTCAAGAGGTCGTTTGCACATTACTACTCGTCAAGACATTCAAATCCATTATGTAAGTTTGGACAGAACACCAGAATTATGGGCGGAACTAGAAAAGAGTGATGTCACTTTGCGAGAGGCATGTGGTAACGCAGTACGAAATGTAACTGCCTCCCCAGATGCAGGAATCAATCCTGAGGAGCCGTTTGATGTGAGTCCATATGCTCATGCTGTGTTTCAGTTTTTTCTACGTAATCCCATCTCTCAAGAGTTAGGACGTAAGTTTAAAGTTTCGTTTTCTTCTTCAGATGAAGATTCTGCATTGTCTTATATGCATGATATTGGTTTTATTGCTAAAATCAAGGTGATTGATGGAAGACCAGTAGTAGGATTTAAAGTGATGTTAGCTGGAGGTTTAGGTTCTCAACCTCGTTTGGCTGATGTTGCTTTTGAATTCTTGGAAGCCAATAAAATAATTCCTTATATGGAGTCTATTATACGTGTTTTCGACAGGTACGGAGAACGTTCAAAAAGAGCAAAAGCTCGTCTAAAATTCTTAGTTAAGGATTTAGGGTTCGAAGGATTTAATGAAATTGTAGCAAAAGAACAGCTAGCATTATCTAATCAGACAGTAGAAATAAGTACAGAAGGGTTCAATAATACACCAGATTTGTCAGGAATCATAGCACCTAAGGTACAAATTGACGATGTTGAGGCTTATGAAGCTTGGAAATCAAGCAACGTATTTGCACAAAAACAACAGGGTTTATTTGCCTTAGGAATCAAAGTTAATATTGGAGATTTTTATTTGCCTGAAGCGAGAGCTTTAGCAAATCTGATAAAAGAGTATGCGGCAGATGAATTGCGTTTTACATTACGTCAAAATATACTTGTCCGCCATGTACGTGAAGATTTGTTACCATTTTTTTACACACAATTAAAAGAATTAGGCTTTGCAGATTTAGGATATGAATCCGTAGCCGATATTACTGCGTGTCCTGGTACAGATACTTGTAATTTAGGAATCGCCTCATCTACAGGGGCTGCTAAAGAATTAGGTAGAGTATTAAAAGCAGAATATCCTCAGTTTGCGACTGCTTCGGATTTGGTAATTAAAATTTCGGGTTGTATGAATGCTTGTGGACAGCATAACTTATGTAATATTGGATTTCAGGGGATGTCTGTGAAATCAGGAAAGTATGTGGCTCCCGCCTTACAAGTGTTGTTAGGAGGAGGGACCTTGGGAGATGGAGCTGGTAGAATTGCAGATAAAGTAATTAAAGTTCCTTCAAAAAGAGGTCCAGAGGCACTAAGATTAATTTTAGATGATTATATTGAGAATTCAGGAGGTGTAGATTTTATATCATATTATGATAGCAAAGGAGGACAGAAATATTTTTACGATTTCTTAAAGCCATTGTCTAGCACAGACAACTTACTAGAGTCAGATTTTATTGACTGGGGGTCTGAAGATAAATATGAAAAAGCAGTAGGAACAGGAGAATGTGCGGGTGTTGTCATTGATTTAGTAGCAACACTATTGTTGGATTCAAAAGATAAATTGACAAATGCAAAAGAAACTTTAGCAGCCGGTAAATTAAGTGATGCAATTTATTTTGCATACAGTTCAATGGTCCACACCGCTAAAGCTATTTTAACAGCAGAAGGAACTAAAACCAATACGCACAATAAAATTATTTCTGATTTTAATGAAATTTTTATTCAGACAGGTAAGATTGACTTGGGTACTGATTTTGAATCTTTTATTTATAGAATTAATCAAAATGAGAAGTCACAAGAATTTGCAAAATTATACATAGAGGAAGCTGATAAATTCTATAATTTAGTCGATGATTACAGAACCACAGCGTTAGCAGAATAATGATAACTTAAAAAGTGAGGTTCCTTTAGTTAAATATTAGGAGTTATTAATAAGTAAACAATGTTGGGAAAATTAACACTTGTCGGAGCAGGTCCTGGAGATCCTGAGTTGATCACACTTAAGGGTGTGAAAGCTTTACAACAGGCAGATGTTGTCTTATACGATGCTTTGGCCAACGAAGAATTATTGAAATATGCTCCTCATGCAGAAAAAATATTTGTTGGCAAGCGAAAAGGAATTCACAAGTTCATACAAGAAAAAATTCATGAATTAATCATAACGCACACTACTAAAGGAAAACATGTCGTTCGCTTGAAAGGAGGAGATCCTTTTATTTTTGGCCGTGGTGCAGAGGAATTAAAATATGTATTAGACAAAGGGATTGAATTTGATATTGTTTCTGGGGTTACTTCAGTCATTGCTGCTCCTGCAAGCTTTGGAATTTCATTAACCCAAAGAGGGGTTAACGAAAGTTTTAGAGTCATTACAGGAACAACCTCGGAGGTAGAACTAAGTGAAGATATAGAAGCTGCTGCAAGTTCTAAAGTCACTATTGTTGTGTTGATGGGAATGAGCAAGTTGGAAAAAATTGTAAATGCTTTTTTAGCTTATGGAAAAACAGAAATTCCGGTAGCGATTATAGAGAATGGAACCTGGGATAAAGAACAATTAGCGATAGGAAAAATCAACACTATTTTGGAAATCATCAACCAAAAAGGATTGAAGAATCCCTCTATGATTGTCATAGGTGAAACGGTAAAAGAAAGTAAAGTTTTGTATGAGTATCTGTTAAATAAAAAGGGATTGAAATTATGATGAAAAAAAATCAGCTATATCCAGTTTTCTTAAAAGTGACCTCTTTAAATACATTAATTGTAGGAGGTGGAAATGTAGCCTTAGAAAAATTGTCTTTCTTGTTAAAGTCAAGTCCAGAAGCTAAAGTAACCATGATTTCTCCATTTTATAGAGAAGAAACGATCGCTAAGGCAAAGGAAGGGAAGGTAAGAATGATCGAAGGAGATTATGACTCTAGTCTATTAGAAGGCAAACACATTGTGATTGCAACAACAGATGTGCCACGTGTAAACATGAAGGTATACAACGATTGCAAAGAGCGTTCAATTTTAGTAAACTTAGCAGATAATCCTCCATATTGTGATTTTTATATGGGTGGAATTGTAACCAAGGGTAATGTGAAAATAGGAATTTCTACCAATGGTAAGTCGCCTACAATGGCCAAGCGACTGCGTCAATTTTTTGAGTCTGTTTTGCCGGAGGACATAGATGATTTAGCTGAATATTTGAATAAATATAGAGATACCATCAAAGGTGATTTTGAAGAGAAAGTTGAAAAGATGAATGCGTTTACAAAAGGCTTAGTTGGAGACGTTAAAAACAAGATAAAAGAGTAATAGGTAGGCGGTTGATTGAAAAATTATATTGATTTTTGCAATCGCGATTTAAATAGATCATAAATAAAAAATAGTAAGATCATGATTAAAACAGATATATTAATCATTGGAGCAGGACCAGTAGGAATGTTCGCAGTATTCGAAGCAGGATTGTTAAAATTACGTTGTCATTTGATTGATGCGTTAGCACAACCAGGAGGGCAGTGTTCGGAAATTTATCCAAAGAAACCTATATACGATATTCCAGCTTATCCGGAGATATTGGCAGGGGATCTGGTTGATAACTTAGCGGAACAAATTAAACCTTTTGAGCCGGGTTACACGTTAGGAGAAAGAGCACAAACAATTGAGAAATTAGAAGATGGTACTTTTAAAGTAGTTACAAATAAAGGAACAGAGCACTATGCTCCAACAGTATTTATTGCTGGCGGATTAGGGTCTTTTGAGCCTCGTAAACCACCTATTAAAGAATTGGTTGATTTTGAGGACAAAGGAGTAGAGTATATTATTCGTGATCCTGAGTTATATCGTGACAAACGAGTGGTGATCTCTGGTGGTGGTGATTCTGCTTTGGATTGGTCTATTTTCTTGTCAGATGTTGCGAGTGAAGTCTCTTTGGTACATCGTAGAAATGAGTTTAGAGGAGCTCTAGATTCAGTAGAAAAAGTAGCGGAATTGTCTAAACTAGGGAAGATCAATTTGATTACCGATGCCGAGGTTAAAGGAATTCAAGGTGATGGAAAAGTAGAATCAGTGATGATTAAGCATAAAACAGAGGGAGAAATCATCAAAGAATGTGATCACTTTATTCCATTGTTTGGGTTGTCTCCCAAATTAGGTCCTATAGGGGATTGGGGATTAGAGATTGAAAAAAATGCTATTGTTGTGAACAACGCTTTAGATTACTCCACAAATATTCCAGGTATTTTTGCTATTGGAGATGTAAATACTTATCCAGGTAAATTGAAATTAATTCTTTGTGGTTTTCATGAGGCGACGATTGCAGTTCAATATGCATACAATATCATTAACCCTGGTAAGCGTTATGTCATGAAGTATACAACAGTAAATGGTGTAGAAGGATTTGACGGAGAAAAGAAAGAAGCAAAAAAAGCAACTGTGAAAAGCATCTAATCTAAAGATGTTTTTCGTCTAGCGGCTATTCACAATCATATCCTTTCAATAGTTAAGGTTTAGGTTGTATATTTGCCTTTTAATTTTAGAATTATAAACAATTAAAATTCAGTATACTAATGTCTGATATAACCATAAAAATTAAAGATAGAGAAGGAGTTATTCACGAGTTACAAGCTCCTACAGACATGGCAATGAACATGATGGAGCTCTGTAAAGCCTACGAATTACCTGTAGAAGGAACTTGTGGAGGAATGGCTATGTGTGCTTCTTGTCAATGCTATATATTATCAGATCACGAATTACCAGAAAAGGCAGATGCTGAAGAAGACATGTTGGATCAAGCTTTTTACGTAGAAGACAATTCACGTTTGGGGTGTCAGATACCCATAACTGAAGATTTAGACGGATTAGAGATAGAATTGGCACCAGAAAGCGAAGTTTAATTGTTTCTCTGCTAAAAATTCAAAAGGTTGATGCCATGCATCAACCTTTTTTAGTATTTCACACCTGCAAGTATTGAGATGTCTAAATGGTTTTTTTTGGGAGGGATCGGGCAAATATAATTTTTATTATATGCGCAATAAGGGTTGTAAGCTTTGTTAAAATCCAAGAGGATTGTTCCTGTATATTCCTCAGGAATTCGAGTATCTAAATATCTCCCGCCAATATAGGTAGATTTCCCATTTGTAAGATCTGTGAAGGGTATAAATAAATAGTTTTCATATCCTTTTTTATTTTTAAGCCTTATACTTTGATAAATACTTAGCTGTAGTTGTTGTTTGTTAATGCTAAAAGTAGCAATTGCATACTGTTGATAGGCCTCAGACTTTCCTTTTGTGTTTTGGAGATAGAAAATAGGGGTATTGAAGGTGAATTCTAATTTAGCCTTGACGCGATACTTTTTATCTACAGGAAAGAAAGGAAGCCCAATAAATTTTTTTAGTTCTTTGGCCGGTAATGGGCTTTCGTTTTTATTTTTAAAACTTTGGACTAGGTCCTTCCTATAGGTTCTAATTTCTTTTGAATAATCTTTATGTTGAGCAAATAATATATTGCAAACAAACCCTAAAATAATGAGTATTTTATTCATGACTTCGCTTTTGTAATTCTTGCTAAATAATCATAATGATTTCCTTCTATAATCAGTTCACAGTTCAATTGATGATAAATGGCACATCTTTGTAATGTGTTGTAATCAACATATAGCCAATCAAATTTTTCAGTTTCCAGTTGTTTGTATTTCATCGAAAATTCAACCTCACCATAGTAATTTTGGCTAGCATCAATCCAATGTTCTCCCTTTTCATCTTCAAACATATAGATAACATCCGAAGAATCGATCAGAATTTGACCACTCGGATTTAAAAAACTACTCAGGTGTGTTAGGAAGTCGGCAAGTTTGTCCAGTTTACCACAAATACCTGTTCCGTTCATCAATACCAAAATGGTGTCATACTTCTCTTCCGACTTAAAATCATAAATATTGTTAATTTCAGTATGTTTCAGTCCTCTGTCTTTTGCAACCTCAATAGCGCCTTTTGAAATATCGATTCCCTTCACATTTTTCTTTTGGTCTTGTAAATACAAAGCATGATTGCCGGCACCACACCCGACATCTAATATTTTTCCTTTCGCAAGTGCTAATGCTTTTTGTTCCAGGACAGGCATTTCCTTAAAAGATCTGAAAAGATAGTTTAAGGGCAGTTCGTCTTGTTCAGAGATAGAGGAGTTTGTAAATAGTTTGTCTTTTGTGTTTTTGTCAAAATAGTACGCCTTTAAAGCAGTTCCTAAAACATCTTTCATATTTGGTAATTAAGATAAGGCAAAGGTACTTTTTTTAAGTGAATAGACAGGGTACTGTGGTGTGGAGATAATAATCATAATTGTTTCTTTTTATCAACGGGGGTTTCCTATTTTTGTTTCCCAAAAGAAATAAAGATGTTAAATATTCCAATTGAAGAGGGAGATTATTATACAAATGAACAGGGCTTTAGAGTGTTTACAGAGCAGTATCACAAAAAAAGAGGGTATTGTTGTAAAAGTGGCTGTAAGCATTGTCCTTATGGATATGATAAAAATACAGATTCTTTCAGAAAATAATTGCTTGGATGAAAAAGACAATATCATTATTTATTTTACTGGGCTTGTTAAGTTGTTCTGCACTAACTAGAGTCGACAATAAGCGTGTAGTTCTTAAAAATCAATTGAGTGCTTTAGAAGTTCAAGAAGGTTTAATAGCGGTCTTGCAGAAAGGTCTCAATGATCAGGTAGTGCCACGGGGTCAAAATAGAAATTTTTATGATCATGAATTGGATCGTGTTGGTTTTCCTTTAGGTTTACAAAAACTCGACATAGCCATGAGGAAATATGGTTTGTCAGATTTGGCAGACAAAGGTTTGTTGGGGTTAAATAGAACTGTAGCATCCTCCTTAAAAGCGGGAGTTCCGGAGCTAAAAATCGTGATTGATAGCTTGGTTTTTAAGGATGTTGATCAAATTTTACACGGGGGTAATCACGCAGTAACTGCTTATTTTTTTGATAAAAAAAAAGAGGAGCTAAATACTCTTTTTAAGCCTATTGTTAAAAAATATTTTGAAACAACAGGAGCAGATGAAGTATGGAGACTGATGATAGAAAAGTACAACCAGATTCCTTTTGTACAGAAAATAAATCCAGATTTGATAGAGGAGATAACCAAGCAAACTTTGGACTGCTTATATGATTTGATTTCCCTTGAAGAGCTTAGCATAAGAACCGAGATTACTTCGCGCAACAGTAATTTGTTAAAAAGAGTTTTTTCTTTGCAAGAACAGTAAGACTGTTCCCTATTGTTGACGGTTGTTCGTTGTCAATTTTTTAGAGATCCTTCCACTAGCCAATACACTAGCTAGTGCTCCAAAAACTACAATAGTGGTGCTAACAATCCAAATGTTTCCCCATTCAAAAGCTATAGGATAGGCGACGGATGGAGTGATCATAATCAGTTTATAATAGAGCTGCATGCGTACCATAAGAACCCCAATTCCTATTCCGATAATCATTCCTGCCAAGTTCAAAAAAAATCCATAGATACTAAAAATAAGTCTTATGTTCTTTAATGGCGTTCCAAGATTTGAAAGGGTATTGATGTCTTTTTTCTTATCTACAATAACCATAATTATAGTTCCACTGGTATTGGATAAAACCAGAACAACCACCAACAGAGAAACAAGATAAGCAATCAGTTTTTCGGAGTTTAAAATCTTATAAAATGAGCCATTGATTTCCTCTCTTTTTTCTATCTTGAAACGAGGAAGTTTTTGATTAAGGTATTTAAGTGTTTTGTTTAATTGTTCATCGTTTTCTGTTGCAAGATCAATATAACTGATTTCGTTAGGGGTTTTACTAAGTAGCTGTTGACATAAAGTCAAAGGGACGTATACGTATTTGTTTTCATCTTGGTTTTGGCTAGAAATAACACCCACAACTTGTGGTTTTATGGTGTTGATGGTTTTGGTAGAGGTTGTGATATATCCCTTACCTGGTTTAGGAACATAGACTTGAAGGAGGTCTGAATAAACATTTAGATCGAGTTTTCGAGTCAGCTGGTACTCTGTAATACATGCATTTTTGCTGTTGTTATCAAACCAATCTCCAACGATGATTAATGAATCAAGAGGGGTGACCTTGTTAAAAAGGCTATCGACACCTTTTATATATGCAATCTCTTCTTTGTCTTTGTTTTTAAAGAAAGCACGTTCTTCAAGTATTTTAGTGTAGAAAGTAGTATGGGATAGGCCCTCCATGACCTCAGAAAAATGTTCGTCAATGATAAAGGTTTTCCCTTTTTTTGGACTGATTCGAAGATCAGGAGTACTAGCTTTTAAAATACCTAAGCTGTAGTTTTCGATTCCAGAAAATACAGAAAGAACAATAAAAAGAGCAGTCGTACCTGCTACAACCCCCAAGCAAGCCAAAATAGTAACAATATTAATGATATTATTACCGCTTTTAGATTTTAAATATCTTTTGGCAATATATAGAGGGAATTTCAAAAGCTTAAGATTTTTTTCTTTTTTCTAGAATTTCAGGATTAAATATTGGGTTTTTGTCTTTCCCTTGTAATGAATCATCAATATTTTCAATGTAATCTAACGAGTCATCACCAAAAAATAATAGGTTTGGCATGCGTCTCAATTGGCCTTTTGTACGTTGAGCAAGTTCGTGACGTATTCCAGCAACATTTTCAGTTACAGCATTTATAATTTCTGTTCTTTTTTCTGATGGGAAAACACTTAAATAAGCTTTGGCTTGACCCAAATCTGCAGTGACAGATACTTTTGAAACTGAAATAATTACACCACGTAAACCATTTCTAGCATCAAGTTGTAATACCTCGGCTAAATCTTTTTGAATGACCCCTGCTATTTTCTTTTGTCTATTTGTTTCTTCCATTCTGCAAAGATACAATATGCAATGAACAATTACTAGGTCAGTATCTAAGATTCACAATTACTTTTCGGAATTGTAAGATGATCTCATGTTCAAAAGATAGGTAAATAATAAGATGCTTATAATTCTGTGCACTTGATTTTTTAAAATCATTTTTTGATAGTACCTTGCAAAAAATATATTGAGAGTACAACATGTCAAAATCTTTTGAAAAGTATCAAAAAAGACGTTTACAAGCTTCATACTTGTCTGTGGTATTAAGTATAACTTTAGTTTTGTTGATGGTTGGTTTTTTGGGTTTAACTGTTTTAAAATATCGAAATCTAAGTGGTTATTTTAAAGAAAAAGTGAGTGTAACATTATACTTGAAAAACAATGTTACGGTTGCACAGCAAGCTACCATAAAAAAGAGTTTGTTGAACAAAGAATTCACGAATACGGTAAGGTTTGTTTCAAAAGAGCAAGCGGCCCAAGAATTTAGCAAAGACATCGGAGAAGATTTTTTGAAATTTCTAGGAGACAATCCCTTGAAGAGCTACTATGAAATCACTTTGAAAGCTGATTTTGTTAATCCGGCAAAGTTAATTTACATAGGTAAAGAACTGGAACAAGATCCATTTATCGAAGAAGCTGCTTACGATGCTCCCTTGGTAGATTTATTAACGAAAAACATAAAAAAAATTGGTTTTTGGTTGGTTGTAGTCGTGTCAATATTAGCAGTGATTGCAGTTTTGTTATTGAACAGTTCGATTAGACTTTCCATTTATTCTAAAAGATTTACCATAAAAACAATGCAAATGGTTGGAGCAACTAAATCGTTCATACGTGTGCCTTTTATATTGAGTAGTATGCGTTTAGGCATGATAGGAGCTTTCTTTGCTTCGACTATTTTACTTTTCGTGTGTTATAAAATAAATCATAAGTTACCTGCTTTACAGTTGATGGAGGATGTTAGGGTGCTCTCTTTTGTTGTAGGTGGGGTATTTGGCTCTGCTTTATTGATCACAGCGGTAAGCGCATTTATGGCCACCCAAAGATTTTTAAGATTGAAAACAAATCAACTCTATTTCTAAAATATGAAAAAAAAAATTGCCCAGGATTTTGTGTTTGAAAAAAGAAATTACCAGCTAATGATTGTTGGATTGTTGTTTATTGCAATAGGTTTTGTTTTGATGTCTGGTGGAGGTTCAGATACGCCAGTAGTATTTGATGAATCTATATATAACTTCAGAAGAATTAGAGTGGCACCTACCCTTGTGCTAATAGGATTTGGAGTAGAGATTTGGGCCATTTTAGCTAAACCTTCAAAGTAAATGTCATGGATCTGTTAGAGGCAATAATTTTAGGATTGATACAAGGTTTGACTGAGTTTTTGCCAGTCTCTTCAAGTGGTCATTTAGAACTGGCTAAGTTTATCATGGGTGACAGTGCTTTGCCAGAAGAAAGTTTGACGTACACGGTGGTATTACATTTTGCAACAGCATTAAGCACGTTGCTTATTTTTAGAAAAGAAGTAATTCAGGTTTTTAGAGGTTTGTTTCAGGGTAAAATCAATCAAGAGTTTATGTTTTCTTTAAAAATTATGATATCCATGTTGCCAGCGGTATGTGTAGGGTTGGTGTTTGAAGAAGTGTTGGCTTCTTTTTTTGGAGGTAAAATTTTGTTGGTAGGATTGATGTTGTTGATTACTTCGGTGTTGTTATTATTAGCAGATAGATCAAAAACAACGAGCAAAGATGTTTCGATGTTTGGAGCTCTTGTTATTGGATTGTCACAAGCAATTGCGATGCTGCCAGGAATTTCAAGATCTGGAGCTACGATTTCTACCTCAGTTCTCTTAGGTGTGGATAGAAATAAAGCGGCTAAGTTTTCTTTTTTAATGGTTGTGCCGTTAATACTTGGGAAGATCGCTAAAGATATTTTAGGAGGTGATATTCATTTCTCCTCAGAAGAAATAATCCCTATGGGAGCTGGTTTTATTGCAGCTTTCATTGCTGGATTGATGGCTTGTCAATGGATGATTGCTTTGGTGAAAAAAAGTAGATTGATATACTTTTCCGTTTATTGTTCAGTCGTAGGGTTAGTAGCCGTTGGATTTACCATTTTTACTTAAATGAAAACACTAGAAGCGTACAAAGAAGGTCAAGTATTATTGATTGATAAACCCTTACACTGGACTTCATTCCAAGTGGTAAATAAACTTCGTTGGGTCATCAAACAACACTTTGGCATCAAGAATATTAAAGTTGGACATGCGGGCACACTAGATCCTTTAGCTACAGGTTTGTTGATCTTGTGTACCGGGAGGTTTACCAAGAAGATTGAGACGTATCAAGCCCAGCACAAAGAGTATACA
Source organism: Wenyingzhuangia sp. (assembly GCF_039768515.1). Taxonomy (NCBI): domain Bacteria; kingdom Pseudomonadati; phylum Bacteroidota; class Flavobacteriia; order Flavobacteriales; family Flavobacteriaceae; genus Wenyingzhuangia; species Wenyingzhuangia sp. The sequence goes on along the minus strand of NZ_JBDNAI010000006.1, from coordinate 10,096 downwards.
GGGACCATTACTTTAGGAAGTACTACGCCTAGCTACGATTTAGAAACTCAAATTGATAAAACATTTCCAACTGAGCATATCACAACAAGTATGATTCAGGAAACTACAAAAAAGTTTATAGGAGAAATAGATCAAGTTCCACCCATATTTTCGGCAATTAAAAAAGAAGGAAAGCGTCTGTATGAATTGGCTAGACAGGGGAAGACCACAGAAATAAAATCAAGAAAAATAACCATTTCAGAATTCGAGATATTAGCACTTGATTTTCCAAACATACATTTCAGAGTAGCTTGCAGCAAAGGAACTTATATCCGTTCTCTGGCGTATGATTTTGGAAAAGCGTTGAATTCAGGGTCTCATTTATCGGCATTGAGAAGAACAAAAATTGGTGATTTTCAAGTTGATCATGCTGTAACCATAAATAGTTTTTTGGAAGATTTCGGATTAGAGGCTGACGAAAAAAATTAAAACATCCTCCCGTACCATGTGTCCTTAGCAGGTAATTCCCAGTCAGAATTTAACTCTTCTTTGGTGTTGATTAGGTGGTCAAAAACAACTGTGTCTGTGTTGACACTTTTGTTTTTAATGAGTTTTTTAAACTCCTTCACCTCTTTGTATTGTACATGTTCACCTTGCTTAAAGCAGACATTTAGTTTGTCCAGCAATTCAATATCATGTGTTATTTGTAGCTTAAAGATAAAAGAAACCAAATCATCAATAATACGAGTGGTTATGGGTTTACTTTGATTAATGGCTATGACAATAAAGCGTTGGTATTTGATTTCGAAACCCGCTTCAATTTCATTTTCAAGCGCCCATTGGGTCACAAAATCTTTAACTTTTCTATCGATCTCTTTTAAAAGTTCTGGATAAAATTTTTTGTTGCTAGGGTACAAAAAGACTTTAGCGTTATTTTCAAGCTGTTCAAAATCTAGAAACATATAACGTGTTTTGTTTTTACAAATATATTAGCTAAATATCGAATAATTCGGTATTTTTTAAAGAAGTTGCATTGATTGTTTTATGACTAAAGAAATGAAAAAGGGGAATATGTTATTGTATATCTCAAAAGTAACATCGTCGTATTTCAATGAGTAATCCTATATTTGTGCTTATGAAACAGAAAAATTTGTTTGTACTGGTGTTGCTCGTTTTTATGTTTTCTTGTAAAAACAGTAAAGAGGTTAAGCTTGAAGAAGAGTTAACTTCTAAAGTCAAGTATCAAAATATTAAAGATGAGGTAGTCGAAATAGATACGTTATTGTCGGTAGAATTGATTTATAAGGATTCTGTTATCGGGTGGAAAGGGTATGCAGAAGTGGAAAAAGACTTGCAGCTTTTAAAAAAGTGTTCCCCAAATGAAGTTCTAAACCTATCACAAAAATTAGTTAATGATGTGGTGTTGATGAAAGATTCAATCCATGTTGTTTCTCTGAATGAAAAAGGAATAAGAGCTAGGATGAATACACTTTACAATCAGGCTTTAAGACTGCAAGAGATGAAGGACATACCTGCGATTACAGTACAAGAAATCGTTAAACAGACTCAGAGTGTTTTTACACTTCACAACATGATTAATGATAAAATCAATGCTATTTATGAGCAAAAAAAATTTGAAAAGGAGTTGTTGGAGAATCAATTTTTCTTTTCAAAACTAGATTCCATAGAGTAGTTCAAGATGAGAACGAAGATAGTGTCTCGTAAATTAAGTTAGATTCGTATCCTTTTCTAAGTAAGTAATCATTTACTTTCTTTTTTTTCTTATAATAATTAGACTCTTTGGTGTTGTTCCATTTCTGTGTAGCCAAGTCTTCAAGAACCTCTAAGTATTCCTCTTCGTCTATTTCTTTTAATGCTGTTTTAATATTATAGGCAGATATTTTTCTGAACTTTAGTTCTTGTGTGATTCTAACTTTTCCATATTTTTTGATTCTAAACTTACCCCTAGCAAAACTTTGAGCAAAACGTTCTTCATTCAGGAAATTGTGTTCTAAAAGATGAAGAATGATCACTTCACAAGCTTGAGGAATCATTCCCATTTTAAACAATTTTTCTTCTACTTCTTTATGGCATCTATCCTGATAGATGCAGTAGTTTTCTAGCGCTCTTTTCGCTTCTTCAACGGTATATGTTTTTTTTGAGAATTTCATCAGGTGAAATTAGGCATATTAAATGGGATGTGTTTTAAATGGTTAGTTATGTTTTTTTAAGATGGCTCGGTTTAGTAAAAAGGCTATTTGAAAGAATCAAATAGCCTTTAGAGAAAAACTTTTTAATTTATCTATTTTTAATTCTAACTTTTAATTTGTGTAACAAGTAAAAGAGCACTGGAACAATAATTAAAGTTAAGAAAGTAGCAAAGGTTAGTCCAAAAATAACGGTCCATGCTAGTGGCCCCCAGAAGATTACGTTATCACCTCCCATGTATATGTTTGGATTTCCTGTATTGAAAAGAGCAAAAAAGTCTATATTGAAGCCTATTGCAAGAGGTATCAAACCAAATACAGTAGTGATTGCCGTTAATATAACCGGTCTCAGTCGAGCTTTCCCCCCTTGGACAATTGCTTCACGCGCATGTTCAACTGAAATGATTTCTCCTTCTGGTAGCGCCAATTCTTCAGCCTTTCTATCCAATAGCAATTGTGTGTAATCCAACAATACTACACCATTATTTACCACAATACCGGCTAAAGAAATGATTCCCATCATCGTCATCATAATTACAAAACTCATTCCGATTCCAATGATTCCAAAGAATACACCTGTGAAACTCAAGAAAATAGCCACCATAATGATGGCAGGTTTTGTTACGGAGTTAAATTGGAAGACCAAGATGAACATGATCAAACCAAGTCCTGTTATTAAGGCGCCCATCAAGAAGGACATTTGTTTGTTTTGTTCTTCAATTTGCCCTGTGAAATCGAAAGTGATTCCTTTAGGAGAATTAAATTCGGCCATTTCTAACTCTATGAGTTTTACTACTGCTGCAGCATCTTTATATCCAGGAGCCAAAGCAGAATATACGACAACTGTTCTGTTTCCATTTTTGTGTTTGATCGCACTGAAAGAGGAAGTGTTTCTCTGAGATATCAATGCCGAGATAGGAACTTCCTTAAGTTGTCCGTCAATTTGACTTCGGAACACAATATTTTGATTAAATAGCAAGCTTGAATTGCTTCGGTCTTCTGAATTGAAACGAATATAGATATCATAATCCTCGCCATCTTCTTTGTAAACACTTGCTTTTTCTCCAAAAATTGAACGTCTAAGTTGATTGGCGACCAATACTACAGGTACTCCCAGTGCACCTGCTTTCTTTCGGTCTACGTAAACTTCCATGGCAGGTTTTGCTCTATTTACATCAATCTTAAGCTCATCGATTCCGGGTATATTTCTATCGGAGATAAATTTCTGCATTTTTTGAGCTACATTGATCAATTCCGAATAGTCATTACCTTGTAGTTCAATATTGATAGGGTATCCTGCAGGAGGTCCAGCAGCATCCTTTTCAACTGAAATTAAAATTCCTGGGAACTTGTTTTTTAAGTCTTCTTGAACCTTAAGTCTTAACTCTTCTGAGTCTGCCCCTTTTCGGTATTTGTATTCTCGCATTGTAGCGGTAATTTTACCTCTATGTGGCATTTCAGAATCATTGCTATCTGTGTTGGGGTTTCCTGCTCCCATTCCTACTTGAGATACTGCAGATTCAACTAAAAAGTTGTAGCCATTGTCTAAGTAAACTTCTTCGTTTAAAATCCTGTAGACACGGCTTTCAATTTTTTTAGTAATATCATTCGTTTTTTTTATGTCTGTCCCTTGAGGATACTCAAGGTAAACAATGATTTGATTGGGTTTATTGTCCGGGAAAAATTCAACTTGAGTTTTTCCTGAAGCGACTGATGCACCAAATACCATGAAAGAGAGGATGAGGAGTACAAAAGTTCCCACAATAAGAAAATAGGGTTTCCAACCTTTTAATGAAAATCGTATTGCTTTTTCGTAGCCATTTTCAAATGAAATCAATATTTTTTCCTGGAAATAGACCGCTCCATCTTTGATAAAAAGTCTGTACAACCAAAACAATAAACAAGTCAAAATCATTAAGCTCCCAAAGCCATGAACTGGTCCACCAAAAAGTAGGATTGGTATTCCAAATCCACAGAGAATAAGAGTTAGTTTTGTAAGTTGTTTATAGGTCAGTTTCTTTTCATCAACAGACATGAATTGAGAGACCAAAACAGAATTAAAAAATATAGCTACAAATAAAGAAGAACCCAATACGATTGATAACGTGATTGGAAAGTACTTCATGAATTGTCCCATAATCCCTGGCCATAAGCCAAGAGGGATAAACGCAGCGACAGTGGTTGCTGTTGAAATGATGATTGGAAACGCAATTTCACCAATACCTTTTTTGGCTGCTTCTTTTCTTGACATTCCTTCGTTATCCATCAATCGGTAAACATTTTCAACTACAACTATACCGTTGTCTACTAGCATTCCTAATCCCATGATCAATCCAAAAAGAATCATAGTATTCATTGAATAACCTAAAAGGTTAATGATCCAGAAAGACATAAACATAGACATTGGAATCGCGAAACCAACAAATAACGCGTTTCTAAATCCTAGGAAAAACATTAACACCAAGATGACTAATAAAATACCGAAGATAATGTTGTTTACTAAGTCATCAACTTGGTTAAGGGTATTAGAGGATTGATCGTTGCTGATGCTTACTTCTAAATCATTTGGTAAGTAAGTTGTTTTTGCATTTTTGACAATCTCTTTGATCTTATTTGCCGCCTCAACCATGTTTTTACCAGCTCTTTTCTTAACGTCGAGCATGACGACTGTTTTGCCCCATTCACGAGCATAAGTGGTTTTTTCTTTTTCTTGAAAAAAAACATCCGCGACATCTCTAAGGTACACGATACCTCCTTGTCTCTTGATCACAAAATCTTTGAGGTCATTTGGATGTTGGATTTCTCCTAAGATCCTTATTGTTCTGCGCTGTCCACTTGCGATTAAGTTTCCTGCCGACATGGTCACATTTTCTTGTCTTATTGCGTTTATGATGTCGTCAAAGCTGACTTTGGCAGCACTCATTTTGTAGACATCAACAGCAATTTCGATCTCTTTTTCTTGAGCTCCTCGGAGATCAACTTTCTTAATCTCAGGGAGTTTTTCGATTTTATCCTCTAAAAGCTCCGCAAAAGTTTTTAACTTTTCAACGGTATAATCTCCAGTAAGATTGATGTTAAGAATCGGCATTTCTTCTGAAATGTTTAAATCAAAAACAGCAGGATCTACCTTCGCTCCATTAAAAGTTGGCCAATCCTCTCCAGCCTTTACACCATCAACCTGATCTTTAACTTTTTGTTTTGCAGACGCTACCGTAATTTTTTCATCAAATTCAACAATGATAATTCCATAATCCTCTTGTGAAGTAGAGGTTACTTTGGTTACATTGCTGACATTCTCTAAAACATCTTCTAGTGGATCGATAATCAAGCGTTCTATATCCTCGGCAGTATTCCCGGGATACATGGCATTGATGTATATTTTCGTTTCCTTTACTTCAGGAAAATTTTCTCTTGGTAGGGTATTGTAGGCGCCGATTCCTAAGATCAACATCAATCCTGCCAAGACATACATGGTGGTCCTATTGTTGATTGCCCAAGACGACCATGCAAATTCTTTAGTGGTGGTTTTTTTATTTTTAGACATACTCAACTTAGTTTATAATCGTTATTTTTTGCCCTTCTTTAACCGATCTAGCTCCTTCTACAATAACAAGAGTATTTGGCGCCAAACCTTTGGTAACTTCAATATCATTTTTGTTTGTTTTGCCTAGCTCAACAAAGGTTTTTACAGCGGTGTATGAATTTCCTTTTTTAGCAGCTGTATATACATACTCCTCATTGTTTTCGTTTTCAGAAATAATGCTTTGAGGAATTAAAATAGCATTTTCATTAAAGTAATCGTTGATGCTTAAGTGGACAGACATATTTGGTTTCGCTTCAATACTTTTGGGTACATCAAGTTCTATTTTGAATTTTCTGTTGTTTGGATTGATGTAATTTCCAGTTTGAGTAATTATGGTTTCTGCATTGGCGTCTAAGACAGGAATATGTAAGCCTACTTTTTTACCTTTTTTAACATTTTTGATAAATGTTTCTGGGATCTCTGCACCAATTGTCATATGGTCCAAGTTGATCAAACGAACAATTGGAGATTGACCTGGTGCAACAAAAGAACCTTCTTCTGTAATGATGTCATCAATAATTCCGCTAAATGGCGCTTTTAGTTGAGTTTTTCCTATTTGTACTCTCAGATTATCTACAGCTTTAGATTTCGCTTCATAAACTGTTTTGGCTTGTAAGAATTGGATTTCAGAACCAATTTTTTGATCCCAAAGGCGTTTTTGTCTTTCAAAAGTAGTTTTTGCTAAATTGGCATCAGCGACCAACTGTTCTAGTTGAAAGTTTAAACCCGATTCATCAATCAAAGCAATGATTTGACCTTTGTTTACTTTTTGACCCTCTTCAATTAAAAGAGTTTTTAAAGTTCCTCCAATCTCTGGAAAAAGAATGATGTTTTGTTTTGTTTCTACATTACCTTGTACCTCTATATAATGATAAAATTCTGTCGGTTTCGTTGTTAAAGTAGAAACCAAAGTAAACTTCTTAACGGTGTCTAGCTTAGCAATAGCATTTTCTAGTGTTTTGACATCACTTAGCAAAATGTTTCTTTTGGCTTTAATTTCTTTGATATTATTTGATTTGATAACCTCAGAAATTGTTTGTTCTTTTTTTGACCCACACGCAATCATTGTAATTGCAGAAATGGTTAATATTATTTTTTTCATAATTCTGTTTTTGAGAGCGTTTTAGTTTTGTAATGCGTTAAGTTCAGTTTTTTTATTGATCACATTGACCATTGCTTGTAGGTATTCTTGTTGGCTACTGTATAGTTGCATCTGCGCTTGTCTTAACTCAAAGCTACTAGCGATACCTTCTTTGTATTTGATGTTGTTTTTATTTTCTATGCGTTCAGCCAACCTAAGATTAAGTATTTTGTTTTCAAGTGTGTTTAGAGCCAAATCCAAATCAGATTGTGCCTTTTCGTAGTTGATTTCTATTTGTTGTTCAGTGTCAATGAGTTTGTTCTGAGAGATTTTCCAGTCTATTTTAGCTCTTTTTCTTTTTGCGGTACTTCCAAAGGATGAAAAAATAGGAATGTCAATGTTTACACCCACTAAAGCCGTTGAGATCCAAGTTTGCGATTTTTCAAAGAAACTAAAACTTTGGCTATTACCAATATTACTCCCAGCTACAAAACCACGAATTGAGGGCAATAGCTTTGCTTTCTCTAAGTTGAATAACAACTTTTTTGAAGTCGTTTCGTTTTCTGCTATTTGGTAGTCAATATTATTGAAAACAGAAAAGTTTTCAAGGGTTGTTGCTTTAGAAGTTGTTCTTTGTATTAGCGTATGTAGACCTTCAGTCAACCTGATCTCTTTGTTGTTGCTTATACCTAGTGTAAGTTTTAACATCTTTAAAGAAATAACGTGCATTTGTTTCAAGCTGTTTAGGTTGTTTTCTAAGTTGTTCAGTGTGATCTGTAATTGTTCAATATCTTCTTCTTCAACAAATCCATTTGCCAACATAATTTTAGAATCCTCTAGATTTTTTTTGATGTTGATGATGTTTTTTTCAATCAGCTTACAGCTTTCTTCCGTTAGCAAAACATTATTGTAGGCGCCAGTAACCGCTTTTGTGACCTCTAGCTCAGTTTTTATTTTAGCGTTTTTTGTGATGTCTAAAAATACTTTTGCAGACTGAAGCGCAACAATATATGAGCCATCAAAAATAAGTTGACTCAGGGTGACACTGGGTGTTAAGCTATATTTAGGAAACATAAATGCAGCCAGTGGGAATCCTTCAAGCATTTCGTCTGTCAGAGGGTATTGAATGTAATTTGTGTATTCAATTTTACCGTTGATTTGTGGAAGCCCCATGGCGGTGGTTTCCCATTTTTGTTGCTTTGCGGCCTCAATGTTTAATAGACTGTTTTTTGAGGATCTGTTGTTTGCAATTGCAAAATCTATAGCTTCTGAAAGTGTGAATTCATTTTTCAAAACTTCACTGTTTTGAGCCCGCATACTAGAAGGTATGATTGCATATGCGAGGAAGCAAATAAAAATTTTAGGAAGTATTCTCATTCTTAATTTTGTTTGTTATTTATGATTTGTTCTAGTTTTTCAATTCCTTTTGTAGTCGATATCGCTTTGATGTGATATTGTAAATAATCGGTCATCAATTCCTTTTTTCTAAATTCTTTTTCAGGAAAAATATGTTCATCTTTAATCCCATTAATACCCGTAAAATAGATTCTTGTGACGAAATCAGTATTCAAGTTTGGTAAAAACAGTCCGTCTTTAATTCCTCTCTTTAAGTTTTTTTCAATACAAGCTTTCATCATTCCGAAATGTTTGTTTTTCATTTTTTGATGAATTTCAGGGAAGAATTTTTGTAATTGGTGTTGAGGAGAAATATTTTCATTACTAAAGTTAGTGAAAACAAATTTTTTGATTTCGAACAATTCTTTAATTGAGTTTTCTTCTTTGCCACAGATAAAGTTGATCCCTTGGCAAACTTTTTCAAAAATTAGCGAGGTACTTTCTTCAACCAATTTGTTCTTGTTTGCAAAATGCGAATAAATGGTTTTTTTGGATACCCCTAGCGCACTTGCGATATCATCCATTGTGACACTCTTAAAGCCAAGGTTTAAAAACATTTCAGAGGCTTTGTTCAGTATTTTGTATTTCATCAAATCGATCCTTGTATCCACAGTGCAAATATAGGACAGGAAACTATAAAAACAATTAAAGTTTCCTAAGTTTTAACTAGATATAAATATTTGTTAAATTTGATTTTTTAAAGCCTAACAATGTGTTACTTTTACTTTAAAAACTTTAACATTTGGACTTATCAAAATATAGCAATTCGTTTTTGTCTTTTTTAAAAGCACAAACAACATTCAAAGAACCTAGTCATCTTTATGATCCCGTGGATTATATCCTTTCGTTAGGAGGAAAAAGAATTAGACCATTGCTTACACTAATGAGTGTAGATGCCTTTGGCAAAGACTACCAACTAGGTTTGCATGCGGCATTGGCGGTAGAGGTTTTTCATAATTTCACTCTTTTACATGATGATATTATGGACGACGCCCCTTTACGAAGAGGAAAAGCTACTGTACATGAAAAATGGGATGTTAACACTGCAATCCTTTCTGGTGATGCGATGATGATTTTGGCAAATCAATATTTAGAAGCATACGACGGTGAGACCTATAAAAGATTGATGCACTTGTTCCAAAAGACAGCCTTAGAAGTTTGTGAAGGTCAACAGTATGATATGGATTTTGAAACTAGAGGAGATGTTTCTATACCAGAATACATAGAGATGATTCGTTTGAAAACATCGGTATTGGTTGCGGCAGCTTTAAAAATGGGTGCCATTATTGCAAATGCTACCGAAGCAGACGCAGAAGGAATGTATCAATATGGTTTGAGTTTAGGCTTGGCATTTCAATTGCAAGATGATTATTTAGATGCTTTTGGAGATCCAGAGACCTTTGGAAAACAAGTGGGAGGAGATATCATTGAAAATAAAAAGACTTTTTTGTTTTTAAAAGCGTATCAGAATCTCGAAGGAGCTGAACAAGCTCAGTTGTTAGAATTGTTTACTCACCAACAAGTAGATCTTGATTTTAAAATTGAAAAAGCAAAAGAATTATTTGTTAAGTCCATGGCTGTTAAAGAGATACAGCAAGAGATAAAAAATTATACTCAGCACGCTTTTGAGGTGCTAGATCATGTTGCGATATCTTCAAAAACAAAAGAAAAATTGATTGGTTTTGGGAATTATTTAATGAGTAGAAAAGTATAGGTAGAAAAGCTCTATTTTATTTGTTAGAATATAAAAATATATTAAATTTGCCACCGCTTTAGGTCTCATAGCTCAGCTGGTTAGAGCACCTGACTCATAATCAGGGGGTCCTTGGTTCGAGCCCAAGTGGGACCACT
>NZ_JBDNAI010000045.1:0-10176 GCF_039768515.1 Wenyingzhuangia sp. | reverse complement strand
GTAATTTTTAAAATTCAGTAAAGTAATCTACATTCTAATGTGCCTTGTTTTGGAATTAACAAATTCTAATTGATCATTAGATTAGGTAAAGAAGATTATTGAAATGGTGCTAGCAGTTGCTACACATTTAACCCTTCTTTTTTAGAGTATATTTATCGAAGTACACAAAACCACAATTAAATAATTTAAAATGAGACCAATAAAACAAATATCATCAATCAGCATTGTTGCTTTGTTAGCTGTGCTTTTGATTTCGTGTAAGTCAAGTAAACAAAATGATTCTTGGATTGATTTAATTCAAGGAGACACACTTAATGGCTGGAATATTAAAGGAGGAAAGGCTACTTATGAGGTAGTTGATGGAGTCGTTATAGGAACCACTGCAGCAGACACGCCAAACACTTTTTTGACGACCAACCAAAATTATGGAGATTTCATCTTAGAAATAGAGTTTAAAGTCGATCCTACAATGAATTCTGGAATTCAAATTAGGAGCAATACGCTACCAAGCTACAGAGAAGGAATTGTTCATGGTTATCAAGTTGAGATTGATCCTTCAAAGCGTTCTTGGAGTGGGGGAATTTACGATGAAAAGAGAAGAAAGTGGTTGAATACTTTAGAAAACAATCCTAAAGCCCAAAAAGCGTTCAAGCAAAATCAATGGAATCATTATCGCGTTGAGGCCATTGGAGATACCATTAAGACATGGATCAATCAAGTTCCAGCGTCCTATTTGATTGATGATAAAACCGCTACAGGTTTTATTGGTTTACAAGTACATTCAATTGGAAAGAAGAAAGACAAACTTGGCAAGCAAGTGATGTGGAAAAATGCGAGAATCTTAACTGAGAATCTCTCTCTACACACAACAAAATCCCCTTTGAAACCTGTGATAACTAAGAATAATTTAACTGTCTCTGAACAGAAGTCAGGATGGCAAATGTTATGGGATGGTCAAACGACTAAGGGTTGGCGTGGAGCAAAATTACAAAGTTTTCCAGATCAAGGTTGGGTAATAGAAAATGGAGAACTTATAGTTTTGTCTACTGGTGGTGCTGAATCTGCTGCAGGTGGTGATATCGTTACGACTAGAGAATACACTGATTTTGAGCTACAGTTAGATTTTAAACTGACTGCGGGTGCAAATAGTGGTATAAAATATTATGTAGACACGGAATTGAATAAAGGGCCAGGTTCGTCTATTGGTTTAGAATATCAAATTTTAGATGATGAGCTTCATATAGATGCAAAAAGAGGTTCACATGAGGGGAGTAGAAGAGTTTGTTCTCTATATGACTTGATCAAAGCAGATCCAGAAAAGCCAATACATCAAATTGAATCTTGGAATACTGCTTACATTAAATCCATTAATAACCACGTAGAACATTGGTTAAATGGCGTGAAAGTTTTAGAGTACGAACGAGGAAGTGAGGACTTTTTAAAATTAGTATCAGAAAGTAAATATTCTAAGTGGCCTAATTTTGGGTTGTTAGAAAAAGGTCAGATTTTATTACAAGATCACGGTGATAAAGTATCCTTTAGGAATATTAAGATTAGAGTACCAAAATCAAAAAAACATTAAGATGGCAAGTAACAGAAGAGATTTCATAAAGAAAACAACATCCGCTGCTTTGGGGGTAACCTTGTTTGGAGGTGTAAATTCCTTATCTGCTAAGAGTTATAATAATATTATTGGTTCCAACGATAGAATAAACGTTGCTATTGCAGGTTTGGGAAGACGATTAAATGCTTTCAAAGCTCCTATTGCTTCAAAGCAGAGTAATGTGAACTTACTCTACTTGTGTGACGTAATGGAAAGTCAACGCTTAAAAGCGTTGAAAGACTTTGGTCAATATATTGATTATGCACCAAAATTAGAAAATGACATTAGGAATGTATTAGAGGATAAAAATGTAGATGTACTAATTAACGCGACTCCAGACCATTGGCATACTCCAGGATCTATTATGGCAATGAAAGCTGGTAAGCATGTATATGTTGAAAAGCCTTGTAGCCACAATATGTACGAAAATGAACAACTTGTGAATGCCTCAAAACACTTTAATAAAATTGTTCAGATGGGGAATCAGCAACGATCATCAGGTCATACCATTGAGATCATCACTGAAATTCACAATGGTGTTATAGGGAAACCTTACAAAGCTGTGGCTTTTTACAACAACGGTAGGGGTAGAGTCCCCTTACAGCAGAAAGCCTCAGTACCTCAAGGTTTAGATTGGGATTTGTGGCAAGGTCCTGCGCCCAGACGTGACTATACCTCTGAAACGTGGAATTACAATTGGCACTGGTATGGTTGGGATTATGGAACTGCAGAGGCGGGAAATAACGGAACTCATGAGTTAGACGTTGCACGTTGGGCTTTAGAAGTTAACTTTCCACAGCAAGTATATGTTGAGGCAGAAAAACGTCATTTTTTAGAAGATGGGTGGGAGATGTATGATGATATGGAAGCTACTTTTAAATTTGCCGACAACAAAGTTATCAAATGGGATGGTAAATCGAGAAATAAATATGGTACCTATGGAGATGGAAGAGGTGTAATTATCTATGGAACTGAGGGGTCTGTCTTTATAGATAGAGGTAAATATATGCTTTATGATCGTAGAGGAAAGTTAGTTAAAGAATATAATTCTTCATCAAATGAAGCAGGAACTGCTTTAGGAGGAGGCGGAGATATGTCGACAAGGCATGTGCAAAATCTTTTTGAAACCATAAGAGGAAAAGCAAAGCTAACAGCTCCTATAGATGATGCTAGTAAAAGTATGGCAATGGTGCATTATGCAAATATTGCTTACAGAATTAATAGAGGTTTTGATGTAGATGATAAAACAGGTATCATGTATAATAGAGATGCGATGAAACTCTGGACCAGAGAATACGCACCAGGTTGGGATCCTAAATTTTAAAATTTGAAGAGAAGATCATTTATTGGAAAAACAGCTTTGGCAGCAACAGCTACCTTGGCAGGTTCTTCTTTTTTATATGGAAACATTTTATCGAATAAAAACCTCAATAAAACCCTAAATATAGGTGTTATTGGTACTGGGGTTCGAGGGAAAGGACTCATGACGATCATCAATTCGATTGATCAAGTAAACGTTGTAGCTGCCTGTGATGTTTTGCCCTTTAGATTGAAAGAAGGTTTGCGAAAATCAAATTCTAATCCACGTGGTTATTCAGATTATCAAAAACTCCTGGATGATAAAAATATTGACGCCGTTATTGTGGCAACCCCTTTTAATACTCATTCTAAAATAGCAATGGATGCGTTAGATGCAGGAAAGCACGTGTATTGTGAGAAAACAATGGCAAAAGGGTACACAGGGATAAGAGAATTGGTCAAAAAGGCTTATGAATCAGATCCCATATTCCAAGTAGGCCATCAATACCACAGTTCAAGGCTTTATCACCATGTTGTCGATTTGATTCAACAAGGGAAAATTGGGAATATTACTGCTTTTGAGTGTCAGTGGAATAGACATGGAGATTGGAGAAGAAAAGTTAAAGACCCTAAATTAGAGAAGGCAATTAATTGGAGAATGTATAGAGCATTTTCAGGAGGATTAACGGCCGAATTGTGTTCACACCAAATTGACTTTGTCAATTGGGTATTAGGCGAAACCCCAACCCAAGTTATGGGAGTAGGAGGTGTAGATTACTGGAAAGATGGAAGAGAAACATACGATAATATTCATTTAATATATAAATATCCAAAAGGGATAAAAGCAACCTTTACATGTTTGACTACTAATGCCAGGGAGGGTTATCAAATAAAAATACTAGGAGATAAAGGTACGATCATTATCGATAGACAGAATGCTTGGTTTTATCCTGAAGGTAATAATAACACTAAGGTTACTGGAGTTGTAGACGGGGTAAGTGGCGCTACCCTCCAATGGGGTAAAGAAAAAGGATACAAGATAGATGTAGAACATTTAAATCCAACGGAACAGGCATTGATAGATTTTAGAGAAGCAATCCAAAAAAACAAGCAGCCTGAATGTGGAATATTAACAGGAGCTAAGACAGCGATTTCTGTTCAAATGGGATTAGATGCGATGTACAAAAATGAAATCATAAGATGGAAGGATGACCTCTTGAGGTTCTAGGGTCTCTTTTAGGTATTAAGGAAAGATGAACAAACTATTTTTCATGATAGAACAGGATAGAAACAAAAGAACTTAACTTTATCTTTACCTTAGATTTTTACACACAAAAATTAAACAAACAATTAAGAAATTTACAGATGTTTAAAAAAGATTATTTATTAGTGATACTGTTTGCTGTATCTTGTTTTAATATTACCAATGCTCAACAAGATCAAACTGTTGAGAATCCAAATATTATTTTTATACTTACCGATGATCAAAGATTTGATGCTATTGGTTATGTTGGAAACGAGTTTGTTGAAACTCCAGAAATGGACAATTTAGCAAAATCTGGAACCTATTTCAATTCCGCAATCGTTACCACTCCAATCTGTGCGGCAAGTAGGACTAGTATTTTAACAGGATTGTATGAAAGATCTCACAATTTTAATTTTCAAACGGGAAATGTTCGAGATGAGTATATGGATAATTCTTATCCAAGGTTGTTGAAAGATAATGGATATTACACAGGTTTCTTTGGAAAGTATGGAACAAGGTACAATCATTTGGACAAACAATTTGATGAATACGAATCTTACGACAGAAACAATAAGTTTCCGGACAGAAGAGGATATTATTACAAAACAATTGACAAGGATACGGTTCATTTAACAAGATATACAGGGCAAAAAGCACTCGACTTTATAGGTAAAAACGCAAACGGAGATAAGCCTTTTTGTTTGTCTTTAAGCTTTAGTGCACCTCATGCTCATGACCGTGCAGAAAAACAATACTTCTGGCAGAGTACCATGGATGCAATGCTAGAAAACACAACAATTCCTGATCCAGAATTAAACGATGACAAGTACTTTTTAGCTCAGCCAAAAATAGTTAGAGATGGATTCAATAGGTTGCGTTGGACATGGCGTTATGATACTCCGGAGAAATACCAACATAGTCTTAAAGGGTACTACAGAATGATTTCAGGAGTTGATTTAGAAATCAAAAAGATTAGAGCCAAACTTAAAGAAACAGGACAAGATAAAAACACTGTCATTATTGTGATGGGAGATAATGGCTACTTTCTAGGAGAACGACAGTTTGCAGGGAAATGGTTAATGTATGACAATTCTATTAGAGTACCGTTAATTGTTTTTGATCCAAGGATTGATCAACATCAGGATATAGACGAAATGGTTTTGAATATAGATGTGCCACAAACTATTGTTGATATAGCAGGTATTGAAGCTCCATCAACTTGGCAAGGTAAAAGTTTGATGCCGTTGGTCAATCAAGAAAAAAAATCAATTGAAAGAGATACCATTTTAATTGAGCACATTTGGGATTTTAGCGAAATTCCACCTAGTGAGGGTGTACGTACTAAAAAATGGAAGTATTTTAGGTATGTAAACGACAAGACTATTGAAGAGTTGTATGATTTGGAGAAAGATCCTCAAGAAATTAAAAATCTTGTAGGTAAGAGAAAATATAAAAGGGTACTTGCAAATTTACGTGCAAAAACAGAAGCACTAATCAAGAAAAATAGCAACAAGTATAGATCTGCTCCTTCAGATTTAACTGTAGAGTTGATTAGAGCACCTGAAGCGGGTGTAGAAATTTTTGACTTAAAGCCAGAGTTTGGTTGGACAGTTCCTTTAGGGGCTAAATATCAAGGTGCATATCAAATCTTAGTAGCTTCGAACAAAGCTAGTATTGATGCTAATAACGGAGATGTTTGGGATAGTGGAAGAGTTTCATCTTCAAAATCTACAGATGTACAATACGAGGGTACTGAATTAGAGATTGGGAAAACGTATTTTTGGAAAGTTAGAATTTGGGATGAAGCGAATAGATTAGTAGATTACGCGGCTCCTCAAAAATTCACCACAGGTAAAAGCGATAGCTATATTATTTCTACCGAAAATAAGTTTATAACAGCTAAAATAAAGCCAAATAAGTTTGAAAAAAGAGGAGACTTTTATTTTATCGATTTTGGAAAGGCTGCTTTTGCAACGCTTAACTTTTCTTATCAGGCAAAAAGGTCACACACCATAACTGTTAGAGTTGGTGAAATGTTAGACGCCCAAGGAAATGTCAACAGGTTTGTTCCAAAGAAAAGTAACATTCGATATCAGGAAATAAAGGTTGATGTAAAACCTGGTAAAACAGAATATCAGATCCAAGTACAAACGGATGAGAGAAATACAAGACCAAATCAGGCAGTTGCTTTACCTGAAGGTTTTCCTCCATTGGTTCCTTACAGGTATGCAGAGATTGAGGGCTATGAAGGAGAATTAAAAGCAGAAAACTTTACTCAATTGGCTTTTCATAGTTATTGGGATGAGAAAGCAAGTAGTTTTAAAAGTAGTAATGATATTTTAAATCAGGTTTGGGATTTATCAAAATATTCTATAAAAGCAACCACATTTAATGGGTTATATGTAGACGGAGATAGAGAGCGTATACCCTATGAGGCAGATGCATATTTAAATCAATTAAGTCACTACACAACAGATAGAGAATATGCGATGGCAAGAAGGACCATTGAATATTTTATGAAAAACCCTACTTGGCCAACTGAATGGCAGCAGCACGTTCCTTTGTTAATTTATGCTGACTATATGTATACTGGAAATACAGAGTTGATAGAACGTTATTATGAACCTTTAAAACACAAATCATTATTTGAACTATCAAACGATGACGGTTTAATTACCTCTACCAAAGTTGACAAAGAGTTTATGAGGAAGTTAGGATTTCCAGAGGGTTATAAAAAGCCGTTAACAGATATTGTAGATTGGCCTTCTAAGAATTTTGCAGGAAGTAAGACAAAGGGAGAAAGAGATGGTTTTGTTTTCAAACCTTACAGCACTGTAATTAATTCTTTCTTTTATGAGAATATGAAGATTATGGCTGAATTTGCAAGGTTGCTAGGTAAAACTCAAGAAAATTTAGATTTTGAGTACAGAGCTGCAAAAGCTAAAAAAGCGGTTAACGAGCAAATGTTTGATAAAAACCGTGGGATTTATGTAGATGGAATTGGTACAGATCACGCTTCTCTACATGCAAACATGATGCCTTTAGCATTCGGGATTGTACCTCAAGAACATTATCAATCTGTTGTGGATTTTGTAAAATCTAGAGGAATGGCATGTAGCGTTTATGGAGCACAATTTTTAATGGATGGTCTATACAATGCGGGTGAAGAGGATTATGCATTAGAATTGCTAGCTAGCAAAGCTAAGAGGAGTTGGTACAATATGATTCGTGCAGGGTCTACCATAACCCTTGAGGCATGGGATTACGAATACAAAATAAACTTAGATTGGAATCATGCTTGGGGCGCGGCTCCAGCTAATGTAATTCCTAGAGGATTATGGGGGATCAAGCCTAAGACACCAGGATTTGGAATAGCAACGATTAAACCTCAAATGAGTACGTTAAAAAATAGTGAAATAGAAGTACCAACGGTAAGGGGTAAGATCAAAGGGAAATATACCTATAACGGCAAAAGATTACAGACTTATGAAATTGTAATTCCTGGAAATATGGTCGCAGAATTTTCTTTGAATGGTTTAAATGGAAAAGAACTTATTCACAATGGTGAAAGTGTGCCATCAGCCTTTCAAATGATAAGATTGACACCTGGTAAACACACCATTCAGTTAAAGATTAATTCTTTCTAAACTTTACTCATTAAGAATACAAAAGGTAGTGAAAGCTACCTTTTGTTGGCTAAAATAGAAATTAAAAAGTCATCATTATGATTAAAAAAATAGTGTTTTTTAGCTTGTTTGTTTGTCTGTCCTTTACAATTGTAGGTCAAAACAAATTAACCGCTACATTAATCAATAACACCAAAGTCACTAAAGCTGATGAAGGCGCTTTGTTTTTTGTAGGCACGAGGGATGTCAATTATAGGTTTGGGCGAAGAATTTCACCTCATGGCGACTGTATTGATGTCATCAATGGGTATGCATTTGTAACTTGGTACAAAGGAGGTATGGACCAACGGAATTTAATGTTGTCTAGGAAAAACTTGAATTCGGAAAATTCATCTTGGGTTACCATTCAGTTTCCTCATCAGCATATTGGTCAAAATGGAGAGCTCTATAAGGGTACAGGAATTAGAGGAGATTCTCATAATACTGCAGCCATAGGAGTAAGTACTATTGACAATACAATTCATATCATTTATGATATGCATGCTTACAGAAAAAGCGCACTGCCTTCTGTTTTCTTTAATTATTCTGTTTCAAAAAAAAACATGGCTTTTGTGCCGGATAATGAATTTACTTCAGAAATATTTAACACAAAAAGAACCTATTTGAAAGAAGGTCAAAACTATGAGCGTTTGACGTATCCTATGCTACATAGGGCAGAGGATGGAAGTTTAATTGTGCGCTATAGAGTAGGAGGATCTGGGAATGGGGATATTTTATTGGCACATTATGATGGTCATTCATGGTCTAATAATTGGACCTATCATGAGGGGACTTTAGAATTGCCAAACAGAAATAATATGTATGGAGGGGAGCGCTTCTTACATGGTAAATTTTATTCGGGATTTTCCATAAGGTATTCCACCAATAACAATACAAGTACGAGTAATGGATACATGTTGAATAGCGGTTTGTATTATGCCTATACTAATGAAATTCCAAAAAACCAATCAAGTCAATGGTTTGATGTAAATGACAATCCGATTTCGTTACCGATAATAAATAATATAGATCCTACAGAAGACCCTGTCCAGATTGGTCAGCCTGCAGATGATTTTGGCACAGCCTCTCAACCGAGAAGTTCTAATGATCCTGCTTGGACGGTTACTGAAAGCGGAGCCATTCATTTTGTCACAAGAATAGATAATATTAATGTACATTATTACAAAAAAGTAGGGGAAGATAATTTTTCTAAAATGGCAGGAGGTTCAATTCCAAATCCTGCAACAAGAGGAGAAATGTATAGCTACAAAAATCATGTTTTCATGGTAGAGCTTCTCGATGGGAAAGTAAACATAAAAACAACATTAGAAGGCGAAAACAAATGGGAAGTAATTTACACAGGTCAAGAAACTGTTGAATACGAACATTTTGATGCTTTTGTCAAAGATGATAAATTATATGTGTATCTCATGGAAGATACGGGAGATGAAATTGTTGGCCAAGGAGACAAACGACCGCTTTATTTTCAAGAGTTTAATTTGTCCGAAAAAATAGTTCAAGTACTTTTAGAGGCAGAGGATTATTCAACAGCTTCTGCCGATGTTGTCATTGGTACAAATACTGCTGCTTCTGGTTTAAAATATATAGATGCTTTTAGAAGTAATCAATTTTTAGAGTATAAATTTGAGGTTTCTGATGAAGGAGATTATGATATTGTTTTGTTTGTTGCGGTTAGAAATAAAGATGATTCTGTGATGGATGTAAAGATAAATGGACAACTTTACGAGGATTTCTTGGTAGCCAAAACGGGTGATTGGAATATTTATGGAGAAAATACAATTCAAGATGTTAGATTGCAACAAGGAGAAAACACGATTAGACTTACGCAGAAACGTTCACTATCTAGTGAGCTGGATAAAATTGAAATTTTCTCAAAATCAAGCCTAGCAAATAAAAGTGTTCATAGCATGGATATTGATGTTTATCCAAATCCAAGTAATGGTATTTTTAAATGTAATAGCAGTATTCAGAATTTAGAATACAGACTTGAAAATATACAAGGTAGTGTTTTACAGCAGGGTATTGTTCATAAAGAGGGAATTGACTTTTCGAGATATGCTAAGGGAGTCTATCTGCTGAGAATTAGTTCTATTAGTGAGGGTAGTCTTGTGAAAAAGATCATCATAGAATAATTGATGAAGACATTGTCTTTAAGGGGTATCCTAACTCTAAATTTTTAAACAATTAAACTTCTTCGGATACGCTAAACCTTGTTTTGTTAGATAAAATAATCTCACTATGTATGTCATAGATCGGCTTGAAAAGTTTCTGGGAAAATAGGCTTATTGCTGAATCTAGTCAATAATCATAAATATTTTTATTGTTCATGAATGCGTTTCAAT
>NZ_JBDNAI010000005.1:0-58463 GCF_039768515.1 Wenyingzhuangia sp. | reverse complement strand
TGTTGATTTTGAAAACTTTGTGCAATTTGTTGCGCTTGTTGTATTACTTCTTGCGATTTGATCGTATAATTCTTAAAATTCATAATAATTGTTTTAGGATTTTAAATTTATTCGCTGTCATTTTAAAATTTAGCAATTTTTATTCCTCGGAGTGAAGAGTGAACATTTGTCCTAATTTTAGACAGAATGACGGATTGTTTTACTTGATTTAAGACTTTATGTCTTTATTTATGCTTGTGTATGATAAGACGGTTATAGATGATACCATATCGGTAAAGAAGTGATATATTTGTATGACAAAAACATAATAAGTATTAAATGGGTATTTTTGATAAAATATTAGGGAATAAAAACGGGGAAGGTCAAGAGCATAACAAAGCAGATTGGAAGATGTTGACTAGCATATCTCAGTTAAATGATGTTGCTGAAGCTTCTAGGCAACAAAAAGTAATCATTTTTAAGCACAGTACACGATGTACTATCAGTGCGAGTGTTTTAAGTAAATTTGAAAAACGTATTCCAAGTGGTTATCAAATATTTCTTTTGGATTTGATTGCTCATCGAGATGTTTCTCTTGCAATAGCTGAAAAGTTTGATGTGATTCACCAATCTCCTCAAGTTGTTTTTTTAGAAGAGGGTAAAGTTATACAGCATAGTTCTCACTACGACATTCTAGAATCTACCTTTTGATGTTGTTAAATGATTGTAAATCAGTAAATTGATTCTCAATGTTAATTTAATGTTAACTAATTGTTGCCTAATCGTAAAATATGTATATCTTTGTGATAGAATATTAATACAATTATTATGAAAGCATACACATTTATACTGGCATTATTTATAAGCGTTTTATCTTATTCACAAAATGATATCAAGATTATTAAGCAAGGAGACCTTTTTAAAGTAACATATTTTCACTCTAATGGTAATATTTCCCAAACGGGATTTATTGATGCGCATAAAAGAATGCAAGGGACATGGATATCATATACACCAACAGGTAATAAAAATTCTACAGGGGAGTATAATAATGGTAAAAAAATAGGTACCTGGTATTTTGGAGAGCATAAAGAGTTAGTTACGCAGGTGAATTTTGGAGATGATCACAGAGTAGCAACTGTAATCCAGCTAAGCTCTGATAAATCTCAGTTGGCTGATAGTGATCTAGAAGATTAATTACTATCGGTACTAAATCAAACACAAACGGCCACCTAACAGGGTGGCCGTTTGTGTTTAGGTATGGTTTTTTATCCAATCCTTAAAGTCATAAAAATTACCAGGATGTATGCCATGTCCGACGGGGTACTCTTTGTAAGTATGGTTGATTTTTAAGGAATGTAGTAGTTTAGGAGCTTTTTTTGCCCATTCAATAGGGATTACTTGGTCTGAAGTCCCATGCGATATAAAATAATTTATTTTGTTTGTTCTAGGTGTATTAATTAAAAAATCAGGATTGAAATATCCACTTAGAGCAACTACGTTTCTAATTTTATCGGGATATGTAAAAGAGAAAGCATAACCCAAGATAGCTCCTTGGCTAAAGCCCAACAAGGAAATGTTGTTTTTATCAATCTCATACTTTATTTTAATTTCTTCCAAAAAAAAATTTAATTTTTGGACAGCGTCTTTACCTTCAACTGGATCTGAAAATTTATTTTGATCTGCATCAAAAGTAATACTATACCAAGCATAACCACCAAATGGCAGTGATATGGGGGCTTGTACGCTAATGACTAAGGCGTAATCAGGTAGTTCTGGTGCAAAAGAGAATAAATCTTCTTTGTTACTCCCGTATCCATGTACAACTAAAATTAAAGGAGTTTTTTTTCTTTTCTTGATGGGTTCTTGTACTAAATATTCCAAAGATAAATCGTCCATTCTTTAGGCAAGTGTTAAAATTCCATTGTGGTAGGTTCCATATACCTTTCCTGTTGTTTTTTTACCCAGATATGCACTGTTTTTCGACGTTGACAAAATATCATCACTAGTAAATATTCGACTTCCTTTGGTTGAAAATAAACTTAGGTTTGCTTTCTCACCTTGTTGGATGATAGGAGATTCAAGTCCAAAAACCTCCTGAGGGCTAATGGTTATTTTTTCGATAAAAAGATCTAAACCTAAAATTTTATGTAAGCTTACAAATAGACTTTCTAAACCAATACTTCCGTCCTGTGCAAGGCTGAATTCAATCTTCTTATTTTCGATATCGATAGGATCATGGTCTGATGTAATAAAATCAATAGTTCCATTTTTTAGGCCATCGATTAAACTATTTATATCACTCTGGGTTCTAAGGGGAGGTGTAATTTTGAAATTTCCATCAAAGTTAGATAATTCGTCATCTGTTAGTGTTAAGTGATCTGCACTGACACTGCAAGTTACCTTTAGTCCTTTTGCCTTTGCCTCTTTAATTAATGCTACAGATTTAGAGGTGCTAATGGTTGGAATATGCAGTTTTCCACCGGTATATTCTAGTAAAAATAAATCTCTGCTGATTTGTATTTCTTCTGCTATTGTCGGAATACCTTTGAGCCCTAAATTTGTACTGTTTACTCCTTCGTTAACTACACCCTCACCAGAAATGTTACAGTTGTTTGGATAACTCATCACTAAACCACCAAAGCTTTGTGTGTATTGTAAAGCTATCTTTAAGAGGTTTGCATTTTTAATTCCTTTTTTATAATCGTTAAATGCAATGGCTCCTGCTTGTTGCATGTCATATAACTCGGCAATTTCATTTCCGCTACTATCTTTGGTTAAACTTCCAATAGGATAAATATCAACGGGAGTTCCGATAGATTTTGTTTTTAAAAAGTTAACTATGGATTTTGAGTCCGTCAGTGGTGCACCATTTGAATTTAGACCAATTTTAGTAAATCCACTTTTTGCAGCAACTTCAATACCATGTGCTATCGTTTCTCTGTGTTCATAACCAGGTTCTCCAAAACTGACACTGGGATCAAACCAACCCTTTGATACGGTTAAATCATCAAGGTTTATTTCTTTACAGTAAGCTGGGCAAGTGATAGTTCTGCTAATTTTTGAAATAATACCTCCCTCTATGAGTATGTCCATTTTTTGTTTGTGATAGGGACTCTGAGGGTCAATAATGGTAGCTGATTTTAGTAAAATATTCATGCTTTTTGTTTGGTCAAAATGTTGTTAAATGGAACTAGGGTGTGTTCGTAGGTATGTAGACAAACAAATTTGCTCTGTTGAGCTGACGGGTGTTTCGCGTAAAAGTGTTTAGCGTTGTTTGTCATTGTTTCAAGGTGGTTCAAAGATACAGAAACTAAACTAAATTGCAATAATTTTCTATAATCCCTTTTGCATACCTGCTTGCAATTTGTTTGGTAAAAGTTGGAAAATCAATGTACGCATTGCTATCAGCCTTATCTGATATTATGCGAATAATGGAAAAGTCAATTTGGTATTCGTGGCATACTTGAGCAACTGCAGCACCTTCCATCTCTACACACTCTAGAGAAGGTAGTTCTTTTTGAAGTTCTTCTATCTTGTTGGTATCACTGATAAACTCATCCCCACTTGCAATCATCCCTTTTATTATTTTAGGTTTTTGAATATTATAAATAGCAGCTTCTTCTTTAGAAATAAATTTAAAATAATTACGGTGAAATTGCTTAATACACTTGTAAAAGTTTTGGTTTTCAGTTGAAAAAATGGCGGACTTACCTATTAAAGGGATTTCGAATTTATCAAACAAAGGAGAGGCATCCATATCATGCTGAACAAGAGATGTACCATATACAATGTCTCCAATGTTTAAGCTAGGGTTGATAGCTCCAGCTACTCCTGAGAAAATAATTTCCTGAGGTTGAAAGTTGTTAATTAATGTTGTGGTTGTGATTGCGGCAGCTACTTTTCCCCATTTAGAAAACACGATAACTACTTGTTGACAACCAATTGATCCTGAGTAATATTCTCTATTTCCCAAAACAGTAGTCTTTTTATGTTTTAGAAGACATAAAAGTTCTGAAAGTTCGTCATGCATAGCACTTATGATTCCAATCATATATTTCTATTCTTAAGATTGATGATGTTAATGTTTATGTATTTGTAGCGATTGATCCTTTAGCAAAAGATTAATCTACCAAAATTCCGTCTTTCATGTGTAGTTTTCTATCAGCCATATTTGCTAATCTCTCATTGTGGGTGACGATGACAAAAGTTTGTTTGTATTGGTCTCGTAATTTGAAGAAGAAGTCGTGTAAGTTTTGAGCGCTTTCAGAATCCAAATTTCCGCTAGGTTCATCGGCAAATACGATATCTGGTTGGTTGATTAATGCCCTTGCCACTGCCACTCGCTGTTGTTCTCCACCAGATAGTTGATTCGGTTTGTGATTAGCTTTTTCTGCAACCCCTAAAAAGCTTAATAATTCTAGAGCTTTTTTTTGAGTTGAGGTTTTGTTTTGGTTTCCAATATATGCCGGTATACAAACGTTTTCTATTGCTGTAAATTCTGGGAGTAGTTGGTGAAATTGAAATACAAATCCTATGTGATTATTTCTAAATTTAGAAATTTTTTTATCCTTAAGTGCTAAAGGTGATTGCTGACCTATTGTTAATTCACTACCCTCAATCCTATCAGGTTTTTCAAGGGTACTCAAAATTTGTAACAATGTTGTTTTTCCTGCACCTGAAGGTCCCACGATAGCTACAATCTCTGCTTTATTGATCTGTAAATTAATTCCCTTTAGTACTTTGGAATTGTTGTAAGTTTTTTGAATGTTTTTGGCAATGATCATTGGCTATCCGTCTAATACAACGAAATTACAAAAAAGAAAAGATTCTCTATTCTTTGTTTTGTTTTATTTCTATCAGTCAAGCATTTAAAAATGAATAATGAAAAAGCATTAAGAGGAAACTATTCTACAAATCGACGATATTTAAATCTTTTTGAACTGTTTTTTATCAATTGTTTTTATCATGTGTAAATATTTGGAGAATAATGATTAAAAACTTTGATGAGAATAGCGAATATGTTTACTTTTACATCCAATATTAATTTATATACAATAATGAACTTACACGAATATCAAGGAAAAGAGATTTTAAGTAGTTTTGGAGTAGGAATACAAAGAGGTATTGTTGCTCAAACTCCTGATGAAGCTGTTGCAGCTGCAAAAGAATTAACCGAAAAAACGGGAACCAGCTGGTATGTTGTTAAAGCACAGGTTCATGCTGGTGGACGTGGAAAAGGAGGAGGAGTTAAACTTGCTAAAAATTTAGATGAGGTCAAATCAATTTCTGATGATATAATTGGAATGATGTTGGTTACTCCACAAACTTCTGCAGAAGGTAAATTGGTAAATCAAGTATTGATTGCTGAGGATGTTTATTATCCTGGAGAGAGTGAGACTGAAGAGTTTTACGTTTCTGTATTGTTGGACAGAGCAACAGGTAAAAATATGGTTATGTATTCACCAGAAGGGGGAATGGATATTGAACAAGTTGCGGAAAAAACTCCTGAGTTGATTTTTACTGAAGAGATAGATCCAGGGACAGGTTTATTACCTTTCCAGGCTCGTAATATTGCGTTTAATTTAGGGTTGTCAGGCGCTGCTTTCAAAGAAATGACAAAATTTGTGATGGCACTATACAAAGCGTATGAAAGTTCAGATTCAGCAATGTTTGAAATTAACCCAGTTTTAAAAACATCTGACAATAAAATTTTAGCTGTAGATGCAAAAGTTTCGCTTGATGAAAATGCTTTGTATCGTCATAAAGATTATTTAGATTATAGAGATATTAGAGAAGAACATCCAACTGAAGTTGAAGCAAAGGCTGCAGGTTTAAATTATGTTGCCTTAGACGGTAATGTAGGGTGTATGGTAAACGGAGCTGGATTAGCGATGGGAACTATGGATTTGATTAAACAAGCAGGAGGAGAGCCAGCCAATTTCCTAGATGTCGGTGGTACGGCAGATGCAAAAAGAGTAGAAATTGCTTTTAGAATTATCTTAAAAGACCCCAATGTGAAAGCTATTTTAGTAAATATTTTTGGAGGTATTGTTCGTTGTGATCGTGTAGCACAGGGTGTCGTAGATGCATATAAAAATATGGGGGATAGTATAAATGTACCTATCATAGTTCGTTTACAAGGAACCAACGCTGTTGAAGCTAAAGCTTTAATTGATGCAGAAGAGGGGTTAAATGTAATTTCGGCAACGGAATTCCAAGAGGCAGCTGAAAAAGTACAAGAAGTTTTGGCTTAATCTAATCTTAAACTAAATATAAACACCTCCATGATTTTTTCATGGAGGTGTTTTTTTGTTATGGCATCACATAAAATGACTATTTAAAAGCTTTAATCTAACTTTTATTTTATTTGTAGTGTTATTTCACAGTTGATATTAACTTTTTGATCAGGTGTTAAATGTTCTAATTGTTCAAGAATTCCTTTTTGCTTTTCTTTTAATTTTTCGATGGCGTTAAGAAATGCTTTAGATTGGTGACCCGTTCTTTCACAAACCCCAAAATTTTCTGATGAAAAATGAGATAAATTATTTTTTATCATCGAGTTCAATTGAACTTTTGCTTCTTTTGGAGCTAAGGTTAATTCTATGACTGGAATATTTATATCTTTCATTTTATATAGTTTTATTCTTCACAAATTTCAATATTAATGTTTATATATTTATATTTATACTTTATATGTAAATCATAAATATTAGTTTATGCACTATACGTTACATCAACTTGTTGTATACCTTAAGGTGATCCAGAAGAAAAGTATTACCAAAGCTGCAGAAGAATTACACCTGACCCAACCTGCAGTATCAATTCAAGTAAAAAAATTACAAGAACAATTTGATATACCGCTCATAGAAGTAATTGGGAGAAAAATTCATGTTACTGAGTTTGGTCAAGAAATAGGATTGATTTGTCAAAAGATAGTCAATCAGATGGCTGAGATTAAGGACAAGACCATTGCCTATAAAGGAATTTTAACGGGTAAGATTAAAATTTCAGTAGTGTCTACAGGAAAATATGTGATTCCTTTTTTTTTGACAAGATTCTCTAAACTATACCCAGGTATAGACTTTACAATTGATGTAACAAATAAATCTAAAGTTATTGAAAGCTTAGAAAAAAATAACACCGATTTTGCTTTGGTGTCAACCATCCCAGAAAAAATGAGTATCAATAAAATTGAATTGATGACCAATAAGTTGTTTTTAACACGGAAGTTTAATGCCAGAGAAAATTCTATCAATTTTAACACTTCAGACTTAGAAAAAGTTTCTTTGATTTATAGAGAACAGGGTTCAGCGACTAGACAGGCTATGGAAAGATATATTTCATCAAACCATATAAAAACCAAAAAAAGTATTGAATTGGTTTCCAATGAAGCAGTGAAGCAAGCTGTTATTGCAGGGTTGGGATACTCTATTATGCCTTTGATTGGGATGAAAAATGAACTGTTGAATAATGATATTGAAATTGTTTCAATCCCAAATTTACCTATAGAAACACAATGGAATTTAATTTACCTAAAAGATAAGCAATTGTCACCGAGTAGTTTGGCATATCTTAAATTTATTAAAGAAAATAAGGATGCGATCATTCATAATCATTTCGATTGGTATAGAAATTTTTAAATCATATCACAAAAAAAAAGTGACTATCAAAAGATAGACACTTTTTTTGTGCTTGTAATGTGTCGATAATTGTACCGTTATTTTTTTTCAGGAGTGTTATATTTTTTTGTCAATTCCATTGAAAGTGCGGTTTTTTCAATCAGTAATTTACCAGCGTTTGTTTCAATCATAACAGTTCCTTCATTTACTTCTACTAGTTTTCCGTGTATTCCTCCGGTTGTAATTACTTTGGTTCCCTTGACTAGAGATGCTTTAAATTTCTTCTCATTTTTGCTTCTTCTTAATTGTGGTATGATCATGAAAAACACAATGAAAATTACCATAATAATTAAGAACATTGGACTCATAGGTCCTTCTTGTAATGCTATCATTCTATATAAATTTTGAGTTGTTATTGTTATATTTTGTAAACATATGGGTTTGTTTCTTGATTACAAAGTTCCTCTCCCAATTTTATTTAATCGGTTTGTATCTTGAAAATCTTTCCATACTTTATCTAAAACACCGTTGATAAAAGTGCTGCTTTTTTCAGTTGAATAATCTTTGGCAATTTCTAAATATTCGTTTATCGTTGCTTTAACGGGGATAGATGGAAATTTTAAAAACTCACAGATTCCCATTTTAATTAATATTATATCTAAGTCTGCAATACGATCCATTTCCCAATTTGGGGTTTTATCTTTAATTTCTTTCTCAAATTCCTTTAGGTTTAAAACTACTTTTCTAAATAATTCAGAGGCAAATTCTTCATCATCACTATTCTTGTAAAGCTTACCTAAGACAAATTGTTCTTTTGCTTTTAATTCTTGTATTGTTTTTACCATCCAAGTGTTTACAAACGGAATGTCATCAGCCCAGCTAATATTTTCACCCTCGTAATATTCTGCAAGTTTTTCATCTGGAGCAATAAATTCAGCAAAAAACTTTATAATAAATTTTTGATCTTTTTTGTAAGAGGTCTCTTGATCATTCATGTAGTCTTTAAACAAGTCGCTGGAAATCAAATTGTGATACACAATAGATACATATTTGTCGTCTAAATACCAGTTGTTCAATTTGTTCTCTTCAATATAGTTTTGCAATGAGACACTTTCTTTAAAAATTTTAATGACCCTATTGTCTATAAATTTGCGATTGGGGTTTAATTCTTCTTTTGTAGCAAAATATTTTTTCTTAGATACTTCTTGAGTATTTTCAGCCATTTTGTTAACT
The DNA here is from genome assembly GCF_039768515.1 of Wenyingzhuangia sp. NCBI lineage: Bacteria > Pseudomonadati > Bacteroidota > Flavobacteriia > Flavobacteriales > Flavobacteriaceae > Wenyingzhuangia > Wenyingzhuangia sp. The sequence continues at coordinate 49,629 of NZ_JBDNAI010000005.1, read as the reverse complement.
CTTACTAACATATCTAGGGATAAGATGTATAGATCGTACATCTTATCAATACTTTGTCTTAAGAATTTCTCTTCTTTAACAATATTATCATTGTTTGAATGAATCATCGCATATACCGATTGCATCACTTTAACGCGAATATGTCTTCTGTTGATCATTTATAAAGAACTTAATGGTTTTGAATGCACAAAAGTAACACTTAATTAAAAATATTTGTAAGATTAATGTATAAAATATCATGGTCGATAAATATGTATGCATCTGCTTAAAAACGGAAGATAAAATAGTAATAATATATTATCTTCGTACCTCTAAATGATGAACCTATCCTTTCCCATGAAAGAATTACAATATATCAATCAGTTTTTTTATAAATATAGATTTCGACTACTTTTGGGGATTGTAATATCTATCGCGTCTAGATATTTAGCTGTTAAAGTTCCAGAAATAGTAAAAAACTCTGTTAATGTTGCTAGTGATTATCACCATGGAAGGTTGACGGACTTGGCGTTTGTTGAGAGTGAGTTATTACACAACATATACTTGATAATAGGCTTAGCGGTTCTCTCAGGTTTTTTTACTTTTTTAATGAGACAGACTATTATTGTGACTTCAAGGTTGATAGAATTTGATTTGAAAAATAACGTCTATCAACAATACCAACGCCTATGTCTTAATTTTTATAAAAAAAATAGAACAGGTGATTTGATGAATCGTATTAGTGAAGATGTGGGTAAAGTTAGAATGTATGTAGGTCCTGCTCTCATGTATACCATCAACATGTTGATTATGTTTTCTGTGGCAATTTATAAGATGATTCAGATAGATATAAAGTTAACCCTTTTCACTTTGATTCCTTTCCCTTTGTTGTCCGTTTCCATTTTTGTACTCAGTAGGAGTATCAATAAAAAAAGCACAATTGTTCAGAAACAGTTATCAAAATTAACAACGTTTACTCAAGAAGTGTTTTCCGGCGTAAATGTTATTAAATCATATGCAATAGAAGGCATAACAAAGCGAGATTTTATTGAAATTGCACAAGACAATAAGCAGAAAAACATCAATTTATTTAAAGTACAAGCCTTCTTTTTTCCGTTGATGATTTTATTGATAGGAATTTCAAACATTATCGTTTTGTACGTTGGAGGTATGCAATATATAGGCGGTCAAATTACCATGGGAGTAATTGTAGAGTTTATCATGTATACAAATATGCTTACCTGGCCAGTTGCTGTTGTTGGTTGGGTAACTTCTACCATACAAGAGGCAGAAGCTTCACAAAAAAGAATCAACGAGTTCTTGAGGCAAGAACCAGAGGTTGTCAATATTGTAGAAGAGTCTCATCCCATCAAAGGAGCTATTGCTTTTGAAAATGTTTCTCTGACCTATTCAGACACAAATATAAAGGCTTTGCATGATATTTCTTTTGAATTGAATTCTGGAGAAACTTTAGCAATCATAGGCAAAACAGGATCTGGAAAATCTAGTGTTCTTAATTTGGTTAGTAGATTACATGATGCGACAACAGGGAATGTGAAAATAGATGATCGTCCTATTGGCAAGTACAATGTTTTTAGTTTAAGAAGTCATATTGGTTTTGTGCCTCAAGACCCTTTTTTGTTTTCAGATTCCATTGCTAACAATATCCGTTTTGGTAAAAAAGATGCTACAGATGAAGAGATGATTGACGCGGCTAAAAAAGCGGTTGTTCACGATAATATTAGCTCTTTCAAAAATGGTTACGCTACCGTATTGGGAGAACGTGGGGTCACTTTATCAGGAGGGCAAAAACAGAGAGTTTCAATAGCAAGAGCAATTGTTAAAAATCCAAAAATTTATGTTTTTGATGACTGCTTGTCTGCAGTCGATACAGAAACAGAAGAAAGAATTTTAAGAAATTTAAAAACAATCAGTAAAAACAATACAAGTTTAATTGTTAGTCATAGAATTAGCGCAGCTCAACACGCAGATCAAGTGATTGTGCTGGATTATGGAAAAATTGTTCAGCGTGGGACACACACTCAATTACTAGATCAAGATGGGATATACCGTGATATGTATAAACAACAACTTGAAGAAAAAGAATTAGAATGATGCTCGCTAAATAATAATTTTTATATTTGATTTTGCTAAATGATAATTTTATAAATATGAAAGAAAGAGAGGACCAAGAAGAGATTTTTTCTCAAATTTTAAGAGCAGGACGAAGAACTTACTTTTTTGATGTAAGAGCAACCAAAGCCGGTGACTACTACCTAACCATTACAGAAAGTAAAAAGTTCACACACGATGATGGATCTTTTCATTATCAAAAGCATAAGATTTATTTGTATAAGGAAGATTTTACAGAATTTCACAAGCAATTAAAAGATGCCACAGATTATATTATTAGTGAAAAAGGTGAGGAGGTTATCAGTGAAAGGCACCAAAAGGATTTTAAAAAAGAGGGTGACGATGATCATCATGAAAGTACAAAATCAGATTTTACTGAAGTAAATTTTGAAGACATATAGCAAAAAACTCAGCTTTTATTTTAAGCTGAGTTTTTATTTTAAGTAAAACAAATGTGATCTTTGTACTCACATTAAATCTATTAACCTAAAGAATAGAATAATGAACAAAACAGTTAACATTGTAGGAATGACTTGCGGTGGATGTGTTGCTGGTGTTGAAGAAAAGTTAGGTGAAATTAGAGGAGTGATTAGTGTAAAAGCCTACCTTGACAAAGGAGAGGTCAGTATTGATTCTAAAACCATAGTATCAATACAAGACATTAGAAATGCTCTTCCAGCAAAATATAGCTTATCCGAAAAAGAATTATCAGCGCAAAAAACAAAAGAGACTTCTGAAGGGTTAAGTAAGCGTAAGCAATTAAAACCCTTGTTTTTAATTTTGATTTACATCAGTTTGGCAAGTAATTTAATTGAATATAATGACTGGTCTTTCAAGCAAGTGATGTTAAATTATATGGGTCTATTTTATATTGTTTTCAGTTTTTTTAAGTTTTTAGACTTAAAAGGTTTTCCTGACTCTTTTAAAATGTATGATCCTATTGCAAAAAAGATCAATGGCTACGGTTGGTTATATCCTTTTATAGAAACCATATTAGGTTTGATGTTTTTGTTTAGGTATAAAGTCGATCTTGCTATTTTAATAACGATTGTTATTCTGAGTGCCACCACTTATGGAGTTGTCAAAACATTATTAGACAAAAAAACCATTAAGTGTGCTTGCTTGGGAACGGTTCTTAATCTTCCTATGACGGAAGCAACATTTATTGAAAACACCATTATGTTGATGATGGCGTTTGCCATGTTGTTTGTTTAATTTCAGAAATAGAAATTCAAGGATAGCTTATGTTTTGTCTGTCAAGCCATATAGTTGCTTTAATTAGATCTCTCTTTACAAGGTAATACCAGTAAAAGAAAAACCCTTTTTCTACCGAACTACAACTTATGTTTGTATTAGAGTTTTCCTTTCTTTCAAATAGAAAAACTATTTTTGTGTTTCATTTTTAATGCCCTACAATAATGATAATAAAACGGTTCAAATCTAGTTTTCTATTTTTTTTAATTTTAATGTTATCTTATACTGGGTCAGCACAAATCACAGGTCGTCTAGTTGATCAAGAAAGTAATGCAGCTCTAGAGTATGCAACGGCGACGCTTTATAATCAAGATGGTTCAATAAACACAGGAGTGATCACAGATAAAAATGGAAAATTTGTTCTAGCCGGTTTGCCTTCTGGAAACTATTTTTTAGAGATGTCTTTTATGGGTTATGAATCACTTAAAATAGACAATATAGTACTAGAGAATAAAGAGACTTTTATTGATTTAGGCTTGCTTAGATTATCAATCCACACGAATCAATTAAGTAAAGTTTATTTAGAAACTGAAGTCCCTTCGGTTTTACATCAAATAGATAGAGAGATTTTTGAGGCAAGTAAGTTTCAGAATAGTGTAGGAGGGAGTGCAATAGATTTAATTAAAAATTTACCTTCTATAACAGTTACCGCAAATGGAGTACTCCGTGCACGAGGTAGCAATAGTTTTTCGGTATTGATTAATGGTAAACCCACACAGGGAGACGCCTCGATCATTTTATCCCAATTACCAGCCAATGCTGTAAAAAGTGTAGAGTTAATTACCGCGCCCTCGGCAAAGTATGACCCTGAAGGAACCGCTGGAATCATTAATATATTGACGAAGAGTTTATCTATCGAGGGAGATTATGCTCAAATAAATATACGTGGTGGTTTTCCACCAATTCAAGATTATAAGACCAAAGAATATCCTCAACGTTTTGGTATTGATGCTATTTATAATACGAGGACAGATAAGCTAAACATATCATTAGGAGCTAGTTATCAAAGAAATGACATCTCAGGAAGGAGGGTAGGAGGTTTGGAGATTTTTGATAAGGCAAATGAACTCCACAGATTTTTACCTTCCGAGGGTGAGCGTAGCTTTGATAAAGTTAGTTATGATACCAGATTATCTGTAGATTATACTCCAAACTATAATAATGAATTTTCTTTAGGGGTTTATGCAGGTAGGAAGCAGAAAGATAGATTGGCAGATATTTATTATGATAATTATAGCATTTCACCAGTTGGCAGTCAAAATAGAGAAAATGAATTTGCTTACTATAATCATAATCTAAGAACTCGTTTAGGAGATTTTACTTTGGCTAGTTTTGATTATACCCATCTATTTGAAAATACATCCAAATTATCAGCGTCAGTATTATATGAGTATACTTTTCTGGGTGGTCCAACAGAAAATGATAATGTTAGTGATATTGACTATTCTACTATTTATCAACAAGAAAAGAACACGAATAATAATCCTTTGAATGGAATACGGTTTAATCTAGATTATAGCTGGAAACCTACAGTTTTTACTTCTATTGAAACAGGATATCAGTATAGACATTTAGATCATATGGGTGAATTTAAATATGAGCGAAAAAATGTTGAGCAAGGGGCTTTTGATTTTAGTTTGGTGCCAGAATTTTCTAGTGATATCCGTTTGAGAAGAAGTATACATTCTACTTATTTTCAATTCTCATCAAAGAAAGAGAATTGGAATTATATAGCAGGAATAAGAGCGGAGTCTATGGATAGAGAATACCAAGAAGAATTGGTTTCTGATACTCAAAAACGAAGCCCATATGATTATGGTTATTTTAAGCTATTTCCATCACTTTTATTGCAGTATTCATTGAATGATAAAACCAAATTGAAGGCTGCTTATAGTAAAAGAGTGCAACGTACAACTACCTTTAAAATGAATAGTTTTGCTGAGCGAGAACATTCAGAAGTATATGAACAGGGAGATAATACATTAAAACCTGAGTTTATTGATTTGTTTGAGGTTGGAATCAATAAGAAGTTCAAAGGTGGAAACACTGTATTTGCCAATACTTATTATAGACAAACTAAAAATGTCATCAATAGGGTAAATACTTTGGCATACGAGTCTAATGGTGAGGTCATTGATCATATTTTAAATAGAGTATATTCAAATGTTGGAAAAAGTAATACTATCGGGTTAGAGGTAGGGGCTACTCTAAAGTCTTCTGAAAATTTTACTACTTTTATTGGAGCCAATCTCTACAGTTATGCAGTTGATGGGGTGATGGGTTTTGAGCATAGAGATGGAAAAACAAGAACATACGATATTGATAGTAAGTCAGCCAATTATTCTTTAAGTATAAATTCAACTTATGATTTTTGGCAAAATGCATCTCTTCAGTTTACACTTAATTATCTTTCTGATAGAGTTACAGCTATGGGAGAGGATTCAAGATTTTATACACCAAACTTAATCCTTAGAAAATTTTTCTTGCAGGATAATCTTGCAGCTACTTTACAGTGGCAAAATATGGATTTGGGTATATTAAATACAAATGAACAGCGTATAACGACTTCAAGAGCTAATGAGTTCTACACAACAACTAACTATATTTATGAAGTAGATATGATTAGTTTAAATTTAACTTATACATTTAACAAGCTAAGAAACAAGTCAAAGTTCATAGAAAGTGAGTTTGGAAAAAAAGAATTTTAACACTACGTATTAGGTATAACAAAAGAGGACTTATTAGTTGTCTTTTTATCTTTTCAAAGCTTATGAATAAAAGACGGTAAAGTAAATGAATGCGCAGTAGATTGCCAATAGTACAATTCCTTCTTTAAACCCAAAAGTTAATCGTTTAGGTAAAAAGCATAGAGGAAGAATTACACCAGCTACTGCTAATAGCCAATATAAATCGTGAGATACAATATGTAAATCCTTTACTCTGATAGGTGTAATGATGGAGGTAATTCCTAAAACAGCTAGAATGTTAAAAATATTAGATCCTATCAAATTTCCTAAGGATATGGCTTTTTCTCTTTTTATTATCGCAATGATAGAAGCTGCAAGTTCAGGAATACTAGTCCCAATCGAAACAATCGTTACGCCAATTATGCGTTCACTTATCCCTATGGTATGAGCAAATCCAACTGCTCCTTTGATCAGTAATTCAGAACCACCCCACAAACCAATTCCACCAATCAGTAATAAAAAGACCGTTTTTGAGAAAGGAGTTTCTGTTGTTTTTAAGTTTTCCTCTTTTGGTGTATTTGCTTTGGTTTTAAGTAAATAAATCAGAAATATAATCAACAAAGCAAACAACAGTATCCCTTCTATCTGGCTTAAAACCAAATCAAACCCAATAAAGATATACAGCAGTAAAGAAGCAAACATCATCATTGGCCAGTCTATCTTGTAGAAAGATTTGGGGATGTCAATTTTTCCTAAACAAGTAGTAAATCCAAGTACTAAAGCCAAATTAGCGATGTTAGACCCTATGACATTTCCCAAAGCCAAATCAGGATAACCTTCTAAAGCAGATTTAATACTTACAATAAGCTCTGGTGCGGATGTGGCAAATGAAACCACTGTCATTCCAATAACAATCTTGGATATTTTTAGCTTAATAGAGATGTTCACAGAGGCTTTTAACAACCAATCTCCTCCAAAAATTAGAAATACCAAACCAATAATGATATACAATACGTTCATGCTATGTAATTTAGTGCGAATATACTTTTAATTCTATCAGCATGAAAAAAACTTTTTTTAGATTTTTAGCCAAACTTAATAAGATTATGTTACCTTCCTATAGCTCCAAACAATTATTTCTTGGGAAAGCCTAAAACATGAGTTAATATTGATTGGTTGGAGGTTTTTTGAAACAAAAATTCTCTTTAAAAACATAAAATATATTTTGTGACATTGTAATAAAGAACTATATTTGCATCCGCAATAGGCCTCGTAGCATAACTGAATAGTGCACTTGATTACGGCTCAAGAGGTTGAAGGTTTGAATCCTTCCGAGGTCACAATTAAACTCCTAATATTAATTTATTGGGAGTTTTTTTATTAATTATAGTCGAGGTATTGCTGAACAATTTTTCGGTGTTCGTTATGGTCAAGCTTAAAATCTTCAATAAGGGTATTTAAGCCATCAGGCTTTTGTTTTCCAATGTGGTTTTTATCAGAGTAGCTCGTAAAGTGTACATTGTAAATTTCATCCTTTAGTTCAAGAATAAGGTATAAATTTTCTTTGATCCAAGCGTGCGATATGAGAGCGAAAAAAGAGGATTCATCCTTACAAAAAGCAGAAAAATTGTAATAATTTAAAAATTGTTCCATTTTATTTAATTTCAGCAGACAGTCCAAGCTCTAATAACTTGGTGCATTTGGGTTTTAACTCTTCATAGCTTCCTGTTTTAACAGCACATTTACCTTTATAGTGAACCAACATAGTACATTGTTCAGCTTGTAGAGGTTCATGTTCACAGACCTCTATCAATGCATCAATGACAAAGTCAAAACTATTTACATCGTCATTGTACAAAACAATTTGATTTTCTTTAATCAATTGTTCAAGAACCTCTATACTTTCAGATTTTTTTTCTATTGTGCTCATAATCAATGTAAAAATATAAATTATTTGTTTAATTGTATTCCTACCCAGTTGTTTTTTGTGTATGTTTTAGCGATGGATAGTCCTAGCTCTTTTGTGCGGGTTTCAATAAAAGGAATGTCTTGAGTATAAAAACCACTTAAAAGTAGTTTCCCTCCGATGTTTAAACAACGATTGTAAGTATCCATATCATTTAGAAGAATGTTTCTATTGATGTTCGCAATGATTATATCATATCTTTGATCGTTAAGCATAGAAGCGTCTCCTTGGTAAGCTTTGATGTTTTTACAATTGTTTTTTTCTATATTTTCTAGAGTATTGATATAGCACCACTCGTCAATATCTATAGCATCGATTGGATAAGCCCCTTTCATTTCTGCAAAAATAGCTAAAATCCCAGTTCCAGTCCCCATATCTAATACACTTTTAGCAGTTAAATCCAATTCAAGTAAATGCTTAATCATCAAGTGAGTTGTTTCGTGATGACCTGTTCCAAAGCTCATTTTAGGTTCAATTACAATCTCAAACTCCATCTTTGTTTTTTCATGAAAAGGAGCAATTATACTTACTTTATCATCAACATGGATAGGGGTGAAATTCTTTTCCCATTCAGCATTCCAATTTATTTGTTCAATGTCTCGATAGGTAAAAGTAATCTCAAATTCATCAGATTTTAAGGCATAAAGATCTGTTAATATGTCTTCATTCCAATCTTTTGTTTGTATGTAAGCTTCTAAGCCTGTTGGTGTTTCTTCGAAGCTTTCAAAGCCTACTTCACCTAACTCCGCAATTAAAATTTCTGTTGCGGGCTGTAGAGGTTTAATTGTAAATGTATAACCTATGTAATTCATTGTTTGTTATGTTTCTAAATGCAAAAATAGCTAAAAGCAAAAGCTTTTAGCTATTTTAAAATATATTTTGTTAGACCCTTAGATTGCTTTTATGATGGCAGCAAAATCGGCAGCAGCCAAAGCAGCACCTCCAATAAGCCCACCATCAACATCGGCTTTAGAAAAAATTTCTTTTGCATTTGCGGGCTTGCAAGATCCTCCGTATAATATAGATACATTATTGGCAATTTCAGCTCCATATTTATCTGCTATGAAACCACGAATAAATGCGTGCATTTCTTGTGCTTGATCTGCTGAAGCAGTTAACCCAGTTCCAATTGCCCATACCGGCTCATAAGCCAACACAATCTTAGACCAAGCGGTAGCCTCTAAATGAAATAAAGCTTCAGAAATTTGTTTTGCAACTACAGCTTCTTGTGTGTTAGATTCTCTTTCTTCTTTAACTTCACCAAAGCAGTATATTACTTCTAAACCATTAGCCAAAGCTGCATCTGTTTTCTTCGCTAACAAAGCTTCATCTTCTCCAAAATATTCACGTCTCTCAGAGTGTCCCAAGATCACAGATTTTATTCCTGCATTTGTTAGCATACTTGCTGAAATTTCTCCTGTGTATGCTCCGCTAGATTCTTGGTGCATGTTTTGAGCAGCAACTTCAATTGCCGAATCTTCAGTTGCATCCAATACTGTTGTTAAGTTTACAAATGTAGGAGATACAATGACTCTGGTGTTTTCCAAAGACACATCTTTTAATTCGTTTACTAATTCTTTTGCTAAAGTTTTAGACTCGGTAACGTTTTTATTCATTTTCCAGTTACCTGCTACAATTTTACTTCTCATTTTATTTGATTTTAATTTTTCAATACGTTTGTAATTCTATCATCGTTAGCTTCAATAGCCCTGTAGATAACGATCTTTCCATTTTCATCTATCAACAAATATCTAGGAATCCAATCTAAATCTATGTTTTTTGCAAATATACTTTTCCATCCTCCTTCTACATAATAATGATCTCCTTTTATACGATAACGTTTGATACCTTTTTTCCAAGAGGTTTCATTTTTGTCTAATGAGATGAATACATAGTTCATATTTGGTTGCTTTTCCTGAAGTTCATTAAGTTTAGAAAGGCCTTTTATGCAGTCAGGGCACCAACTAGCCCATACTTCAATCATTGTTTTTTTTCCTTTATGACTTTCTATAAGGTTCTTGAAAGTTAGGGAGTCGCCGTCAACATTGATTAAGGGTGCTGTTAGTAATGTATGGCTAAAAGCTTTTTTTTCTTTTGAACCACACCCAAGCAATAGGGTGAAAGTAAGCACAGCGATAATTATTCTTTTCATATCAATTATTTTAATTTCACTCTAGGATCAATAATGCTGTAGGAAATATCTACTAAGATATTGAGTACTATAAAAAAGGCAGCAATTGTTAATATACTTCCTGATATTACGGGCAAGTCTGAGTAGTTTAAAGCATTTACGATTTCTTTTCCCAAACCATTCCAATTAAAAATATACTCCACAAATACGGCACCAGCTAGTAGAGAAGCAAACCAACCCGACAATGTGGTTATTACTGGGTTAAGAGCGTTTTTTAGTGCGTGCTTTTTAACGATTACATACGTTGATAAGCCTTTTGCTTTTGCTGTTCTGATATAATCTTTATTTAAGATATCTAGTAATGAATTTCTAGTCAATTGAACGATGACTGCTAAGGGTCTAATTCCCAGAACAATGCTTGGGAGTATTGCGTTTTTCCAAACTACCCTTGTTCCTTCACCAAAATTATCAACTTCCAAAATATTTCCCGTCATGGACAATCCTGTGTATTTATGAAGTACAAAACCAAATAGCCAGGCAAACAATATTGCCGAGAAAAAAGAAGGTAAACTCATTCCTAATGTACTTATAATCATAATCCCCTTATCTAAAAAGCTATTTGATTTAAGCGCTGATATAATACCTAAAAGAAGTCCAAAAACCAAAGCTATGCCAATGGCACTGATGGCTAATAAAAAAGTATTGGGTAATGTTTCTTTTATGATGTTACTCACCTCTTTATCGTTTTTTTGAAATGAATTTTTAAGATTGGGCAACTTCAATACCATTAGGTAGACTTCACGTTCTAAAAGAGTAATTCTTGATTTGTTGAGAGGAAGAAAACTATAATCATTCTCATCAGTGCTATGGAAAGAGATAGGAGATACATCATTTATGTAATTGATATATCTAACGGGTAAGGGGAGATTTAGTCCGTATTTTATTCTGATGTTTTCAAGTTGTTCTTGATCCTCTCTTTGGTCTAATAACATCCTTGATGGGTCCCCGAGAAGGTTAAATAAAAAGAAAAGTAATGTCGCTACGCCAAATAAGCTCAACAACCCTCTAATAATATTTTTAATCAAAAATGAGATCAATGTCAATATATTTTATTCAAAGATATCATTTACCAAACTGATAAACCAAAATGAATGAAAAAGATTTAGAGAGAGATAATTGGATCCTATGCAAGGATCCTTATTCATACAAACTATAGATTTATAAAATGTGGGTTAGAAGTCTTCAAAGACACCGAGACCAAATAGAGCAAAATCGTATTTGACAGGGTCTTTTGGGTCAAGTTTTCTAAGATTGCTGTCTAATTCAGCCAAGGCTTTTGAATCGTTTTGTTTGCGAGTAATCAATCCTAATTTTCTGCTTACATTTCCAGAATGAACATCTAAGGGGCAAGAGAGATGAGCAGGAGAAATCTTTTTCCATACCCCTAAGTCTACTCCAAGTAGATCATGTCTTACCATCCAGCGTAAAAACATATTGATGCGTTTGGCAGCAGAACCTTTTAAAGGGTCCGACACATGTTTAGTAGTTCTGATGGGGTGAGGAATTTCAAAAAACACTTTCTTGAATTCGTGTATGGCAGGTTGTAAGGAATTGTTTTGGATGTTTTTTTGAAATAATAGTTCTAATCCACCATGATTTTCATAGATGTTTTTTAAAGAGGTTATAAAAAATTTAAAATCAGTGCCGTTGAAAGTTCTGTGTTTAAAATCGTTTAACTTTTCTAAGTCTTCTTCTGTATGGTGCATAACAAAGTCATAAGGGGCTTGACCCAATAGATTCATCATTTGTAAACAATTCTTTATGATCATAGGTCTTTTTCCCCAAGAGATAGTTGCAGCTAAAAAACCTGCGATTTCAATATCTTCCTTGTTTGTAAATAGATGAGGGATTTGTACGGGATCACTATCAATAAAATCTCTGTTGTTGTATTGCTTTTCTTTGCGATTAAGAAAATCTTTTAATTGGGTAGAATCCATAAGTTCATTTTAGCAATGATAAAAATACATAATTTGGGATGTTTAAGACTATTGTATATCATAACTTATAATTTGTTTATCCATAGAATGGGTTGTATTTTTATTTTTTATTTATAAATCATAAGTATCATGTCTATTCAACTTCAGTCTTCAATTTTTAATTTTTTAAATGCATTAAAAGAAAACAATAATCGTGATTGGTTTGCAGAGAATAAGTCTTGGTTTGTTGAAGAAGAATCTAAACTAAAATCATTTTTCACAAACGTTATGGATGGGTTAAATGAGCAAGATGTTATTGAAAGTATGAAGGCTTATAGGATTTATAGAGATATTCGCTTTTCTAAAGACAAAACTCCATACAAAATCTATAGGAGTTGCAGCTTTAAAAGATCTACAGATGCCTTAAGAGGTGGCTATCATTTAGAGATTACTCCTAAAGGTTCTTTTTTAGCTTGTGGTTTTTGGCAACCGAATAAGGAAGATTTGTTTCGAATAAGAAAAGAGTTTGAAGCTGATACCGAAGAAATAAATGAAATTATTAGTTCCTCAGCTATTCAGAAATATTTTGGAGGTTTTTACAAGGGAGAGGCTCTAAAAACAGCTCCTAAAGGTTTTGATAAAGAGCATCAAGCTATAGAGTTCATTCGTAAAAAAGATTTTTTATTGTTAAGGAAGTTCACCAATGATCAAGTATTGTCTTCCTCTTTTTTTAGTGAGGTCATGGAGTCTTTTAATGCGGCAAGACCGTTTTTGGATTATATGAGTGATGTGTTGACCACAGATGTAAACGGAGAGTCAATTCTCTAGTTGGATTGCTTTATATAAAATACTGATTTGTTTAAATCTTATTTTTTTGAAGTGTTTCCGTTCTTGACAGCACTATGATTGTCATAACACTCTAGCACGGCCTCGATCAACTGTAAATCGGTTGCTTTTTGTATAAAGTATGCGGAGTAATTACAGTTTGATAATACTTCAGTAAGCTTGTTAAGATCCATCTGTAGGTAATCTAAAATAACTTCTCTATCAAAGCGGGTGGTCAAAATTTTACGGGTATCGTCTTTGTCTTTTAATCTCTTAAGATTTTTAAGTTTTTTTGGTTTGGATCCAAATAAATTGTAAATGTAGTCAGTAGGATTGCTGATGGTAACGCCCCCAGAACCTAGACTGCTCCCAATTTTGTTGTTTTTTACTTCGTATGTTTGGCTGAGACCATTTACATGTATCCTATTGTATTTGTCTGTTGGAATGTTCTTAACATCAATTTCCAACACTCCTATAATCTTGTATGCATGTATTGTAACTTCAGGTAGGTTTTCAGATTGGGGAAATAAATGAACGTTCAGTTCTGTTCCTTTAGAAAGATCTTTAGTTATTTTTAATTTTATGGATTCGTACCCTATGCTCGAAATTAGGATGGTATCATTTTCGGTTACATTCATCTCAAAACCACCTTCTCTATCCGAAACTTCACCATCTATATTGGTTAAATTCAGTAATGATGCACCCTCTATAGCTAAGCTGTCTACTATATTCGTCACTTTACCTTTGATGCTAAAACTAAGTATGTCCTGTGCTGAGCTGTTATAGTTAGTAAACAGAAATAGGGCAAAAGCTATGATTTTTATTGTTTTTGTCATCATGAATAGGTGTTGTGTTTTTATAATTTTGTTTGCCTGTTTAAACTTATTCTCGCCATGATAGGGAAATGATCAGATAAATTTACGTAATATGTAGTAAATTTACCAACCTCCATTGTGTTATCAGGCAAAATAAAATCTATTCGGAAAGGAAAAAAGTAATCATAGGATTTACCAAAACCTGAGCCAGCTTCTGTAAAAGCATCTTTTCTATCTTCCATGATTTCATGGTAGTTCCAAGAGAAGGCTGTATTGTTGAAATCTCCTACGACAATGCTTTTGTGTGGACACTCTTTAATATGATTTTTTAACGCTTTTATTTGTTTTGATTGCTTGTTAAAGACATTCATAAACTTATTAAGTAAGGCCTCACTATCTTTTCCTCCATAATTTTCTTTATTGATGTCAAGTTTGAAAGATTGAAGGTGTACGTTGTAGATTCGGATAGTTTCGTCTAGTATCTTGAGATCTATATAAACAATATTATTACCACCTTTCTTAAAAAGGCTATTCCCTTGTTTTACAACGGGGTATTTTGAATAAATCGCTAAATTAGAATTTTTATATTCATATACTTTAGGCAGGTCAATCTTTAGGTTTGGAGTGTTTTTGTATTCTTGGAAACAAATGATATCAGGATTTTTATTGTTTATAAAACTACAAATATCTTCCTTTACGGTTTTTGAGTCTATGGCTTTGAGTGCATTGAAATGTCTTACGTTATAGGATAAAACTTTAATATCGCTTTGTTTTATAATTTCTTTTTTTTCAATAGCATAGAAGTCGTGTAGATGTGAAATTCCGATAAGAATACAACCTAGTGAAACGATAAAATGAAGTTTTAATTTTACGATCCACAAGATGATAAAGGCAATATTTATGAACAGTAAGATCGGATAAGCAAGGCTTAAGACGGAAATACTTGACCAGTTTTCAGGATCTATGTAAGGTAGTGAATAGGTAAACAGTAGTAATACTACGATCACAAAGTTGAAAAAAAACAAAACTTTATTCCAGAAATTTAACTTCCCCATGATTTTATTTTTTTCCTTGTTGAAATAAAAATTCTTTTTCCTCTTTACTCAAAGAATCATATCCTGATTTACTTATTTTTTCTAAAATATGATTTGTTTTGTTTTGGGCTTCACTCGTAGTTGTAGATGATTTTTTTTTCTTCGAGGCTTTGTAACTTGTTTTTAAATGAGTTTTAGATTTAAAAGGGTTTTGAAAGGATAGTTTATATGGAAAGCGAATGGCCATATAGCCATATAATGCTCCACCTAAATGTGCCAAATGACCACCAGTATTGCCATCATTGAGTAAGATTAAGTCCAGTACAACAAAAACAAGAGAAATGACCCATAACTTGACAAAACCAACAAACCTTACTTTCAATTCAAAATTAGGCATATATGTTGTGATCCCTACTAAAATAGCCATGATAGCTGACGAAGCACCAACCAAGGTTGCTTTTTGATTTTGTAATACTGGAAAATAATTATAGCTCGCTACAAAGGTAATTCCTCCAAAAATAGTCCCCCATAAATAGAAAGAGATCAACTTTTTAGAAGAAAAATAATCGATGAATAAATTACCAATATAGAATAAGAACATCATGTTGAAAAGCAAATGGATAAATCCGCCATGCATAAAACCATATGTCAGCAACGTCCATGGTTTTGAGAAGTATTGGCCAACAGATGCGGGCAGAGATAGCCACTTGTAAAAAATATTGCCTTGAATCCCAAATAGCCAACTTAAGCTACCGAGCAAATAAGTAACCAAAAACAAGGCAATATTTGCCATGATTAGTTTCTCTACGATAGACCCATATTGGTATTTATGTTTTGTTTGAGTATATATATTATTCATTGTCTAATACATTCTATATTGGTTTTTTTTCCAGATGATAGCCATTATCAATCCTATGATTGCACCTCCCACATGAGCAAAATACGCAGTATTTACGGGGCTCAATAACGGTTGTCCAGTAATTCCTGAGATCAAATCAGCAATTACAATTACAGGGATAAAATATTTAGCCTTTACGGGTAAGACAAAATACAAGTAGAGTTCAGCGTCTGGGAAGTTCCAACCATAAGCCGCTAACAATCCAAAAATTGCACCTGAAGCTCCAAGCATTGGGCTAGAAAAAATTTCAGCTCCTTTTCCACTTATAGGAATATCAGGTATATATTTTGCAGCAGAATACATTTCGTAGATTTCATTTCTGTATAATCCATTTTCGATCAAAACATTAAGAATACTCTCAAATTCAAAATATTGATTTCCCATATAAATAAATGCAGCCCCAATTCCTGCAGAAAAGTAAAAAAATAAGAATTTATTTTTTCCCCATAATTGGTATAACGGAGGACCAAAGAAATACAAACCCAACATATTTGATGCAACATGTAATAGACTAGTCTTACTATGCATAAACATGTACGTGAAAAATTGCCAAAATTGAAATTTTGGATGATCAATATAGTGGAGATTAAGAACTGCACCCAAATCTATATTTTGCAAGCTTATGCTAGCAATATAAAGGATAATGTTTATGATGATGAGATGCTTAATAATATCTGGTACTCTATTCATTATTCTAATGGGTGTTAAAAATATGATCTATTTTTTTTCTAGTAATCGTAGTATATATTTTTTTGCTAAAGGGAGATAACTGAGTTTCCTTGCATTCAAATAATTCTTGAATCAATACTTCTTGTTCTACTTCACTTAACTTTGTCCCTGTTTTTATAGCTAAAGTTTTTGCTAATGATTTTGAAATCATGTCTAACTGACTAAAACTGTTTTCTTGTATGTCTTCTTTAAAGTCTTCTATAAGCTGTTCAAAAACTATGCTAATTTGACTCTCGTTAATTGTAGTAGGGATTCCAGATACTATTACATGCTCCTCGGCCAAACACTCAAACAAAAATCCTGTGCTTTCCAGTTCGTCTTTTATTGTTTTTAAAATCTCTAGTTCTTGTTTGCTATAGCTGATGCTAATAGGAAATAATAATTGTTGACTGGAAGCTTCTCTAACAGTTATGTTCGCCAAAAATTTTTCGTACAAGACTCTTTGATGTGCTAAATGTTGATGAATCAAGTATGTACCTGTGTTTAAATTACATAAAATATATTTGTTTTGAATCTGAAATGAATCTTTAACCAATTTTATCTCCTTAGTTTCAAAGAGTTCTTGGTGCAATTCATTTTCAACCACCGGGACATTAGCCAAAGATTCTATACCGTGATATAGAGATTCCCAATTTCCTTCATTGTTTTTTTGACGAACAGAGGGGTTACTACCAGAAAATGGTCTGCTACTTTTGGCTTTTTCGTTTTGAAAAGGATTGAAGTTATTTTCTGTTTTAAAAGGATTAAAGTTAGCGTCAACTTCAATTTTTGGATTTGTTATAGGTTTGTCCTTATAACCATAGGGGGTTTCTAAGTTCTTGTCTTTGGTGAAATCTATCCCAGGTACAATATTATACTGCCCTAAGCTGTGTTTCACTGCTGCCCTTAAGATTTCGTATAATATTTTTTCATTATCAAATTTGACTTCAGTTTTTGTAGGATGAATGTTGATGTCAATCGTATTGGTTGGAACATTTAGGTATAAAAAATAGCCAGGATGAGTTCCTTTTTCTTTAAGCCCTTCAAACGCAGCATTTACCGCATGGTGGAGATATGGACTTTTGATAAATCTTTTGTTAACAAAAAAGAATTGATCTCCTCGTTTTTTTTTTGTAAAGTCGGGTTTTACAATAAAACCAGTTAATTTTATAACATCAGTCTCCTCATGGATGGGTATAATGCGTTCGTTTGTTTTTTTACCGAAAACATGAACGATTCGTTGCTTTAAATTTCCAGGGGGAAGATTAAAGATTTCTGAATTGTTGTGATTTAGAATAAAATGAATATCAGGATGAACTAAGGCAACTCGTTGAAAATCATCAATAATATGTCTAGTTTCGACTGCATCAGATTTTAAAAAATTTCTTCTTGCGGGTATATTAAAGAATAAGTTTTTGACAGATGTGTTGGTCCCTTTTGCGGTCGGTATTGTTTCTTGATTGGTAATCTTACTTCCCTCAATAAAAATTCTAGTTCCTAATTCTTGCCCCTCTTTTTTGGTTTTCATTTCTATCTGAGCGATCGCAGCTATGGATGCCATTGCTTCTCCTCGAAAACCTTTTGTAGACAAGTTAAATAAATCTTCAGCGTCTCTAATTTTAGAAGTAGCATGTCTTTCAAAGCAAAGCCTTGCATCTGTTTCAGACATACCGGTACCGTCATCTATGACTTGAATGAGGGTTTTTCCAGCGTTTTTAATTATGAGATGTATATGTTTAGCGCTAGCATCAATAGCATTTTCTAGTAGTTCTTTGACTACTGAAGCGGGTCGCTGGACAACCTCACCAGCAGCGATTTGGTTCGCTACATGGTCTGGTAATAATTGAATAATGTCAGACATTAGGAATAGGGATTATCTTAGTATGTAAATAGCCGTTATAGAAAGAATCGCGATAATGATAGCCAACCTGTAAGTTGTTTTCCTATCTGCATTAGAAGACGATCTTGATCTATTCCATTCGTGTTTAAGATTATTTTTTGAGAGTGTTACTGTGAACTCGTTTTCTTCATCTTCGTTTCTTTCTCTTTTGTAACGATCTTCTAAAGCAAGTAGTCGCTCTTTACGTTCGTCATAATATCTAGGCTTATAGTTAAATACATAATGGCCTGTGGGTTTGAAAGGTGTTTTAAACATAGCGATAAAGAAAAAGCATTATTGTCAAATTTAAGAAAAATTCGACAATAATGCTTTGTGTTTAATGTCGTATTAACGTTTGTTGAGTGCTGACATTTTAATTGCAGCCACTGCACATTCTACGCCTTTATTTCCTAATTTACCACCAGATCTGTCAAGAGACTGTTGTTTGTTGTCATCTGTTAACACACAGAAAATGGTAGGGACATCATATTTGATGTTTAGATCTTTAATTCCTTGAGTTACTCCTTCACACACAAAGTCAAAATGTTTAGTTTCACCTTGTATGACATTTCCAACAGCTATTACGGCATCTACATTTTTGCCCTCAAGCATTTTTTTACAACCGTAAATCAATTCAAAACTACCAGGAACTTTCCAACTAATAATATCCTCTCGAGCAACACCGTTGTCCAGTAGCGTATCGATTGCTCCTAGAGTTAGATTTTCTGTAATTTCTGGGTTCCATTCAGAAGTTACAATTCCAAATCTAAATCCTTTGACGTTTGGTAAGTCGCCTTTATCGTATACCGATAAGTTTGTTGTAGCCATTAATTAGCGTATTTAGCTTGGTTGATGTATAAATCTATATTTTTGGCTTGTGTAGATTTTGGGAAATTTTCTTTTACGTTTTCAAATAAATCTTGTGCCTTGTTGAAGTTTTTCAAGGTTAAAGCTACTTTACCAGCCTTCATTAAGTAAAGGGGAGCTATGGCATTATTTTGAGTGTTTTCTCCTGCTTTGGTAAAATAAGACAAAGCCTCTTGACTGTTGTTTTTAGCCAAGTGGGCATCACCAATATTACCGGCAACAATAGCGTTCAGTACATTGTCCTTTGTTGAGACATCCTCTAAAAACTCGATTGCTAAATCATAATTTTTTAAGTTGACATGAGAAATTCCAGCATAATATTTAGCTAAATTTCCAGCTTCTGTATTTCCATAATTCTTTGCGATGTCAGCCAAACCAAAATTACCCTCAGCTCCTTCTAAAGCTGTAGTGTATAATGTTTCATTTGAGCTATTATTTGCTTCTACAAAAGATTTTTTAGCAAAGAACAATGCATCCGCAGCTTCTTTTTCTCTTGGAGCAACAACAAATTGTGTATAACCCATATATCCAAAGATTGCGACAACTGATACTATTAACGAGATCAATAGGGGTTTGCTATTTTTTTCAATCCACTTCTCTGATTTGTTAGCGCTTTCTTCTAAGGTATTAAAAACTTCCGCTGTTGTACTGTGTTCTGTATTTCCGGTATTGTCTACAATTATTTCTTCGTCAGTTTCATTTGTTTTTTTGTATCCTCTTTTTTGATAGGTAGCCATTGAAATATATTGTGTTTTAATAATTAATTTAAAATGTGATAGGAACAAAAATAGTTTTTTTAATCGAATATCAAAACACTGAATTAACCAAAAAAATGATAAATTGCGGTTCTGTTCTCAATTGAAAAAAATAAACATGCATCTTCACAAATTATCTTTACTTAATTACAAAAACATCACTTCCGAAGTTTTTGATTTTGATGCTAAAATAAATTGTTTTGTTGGGAACAATGGTGTCGGGAAAACTAACGTACTAGACGCTATTTATTACTTGTCATATACCAAAAGTTATTTCAATGCTGTGGCCAGTCAGAATATCAAACATGGAGAAGATTTTTTCATTATTGAGGGTGATTACCTATTAGAAAATGAAAGAGTAGAGACTATAGTTTGTAGTTTGAAAAAAGGAACCAAAAAAGTGGTGAAGCGTAATGGTAAAGTTTATGAAAAATTCTCTGATCATATCGGTAACTTTCCACTTGTCATTATTTCTCCCTCCGATCGAGATTTAATTGTAGAAGGAAGTGAAACTCGTCGTAAATTTATGGATGGTGTTATTGCTCAGCAGGATAGACGCTATTTACAAACTTTAGTCAACTATAATAAAATTTTAACACAGCGAAATGCATTATTAAAATATTTCGCAGCTAACCGAGTTTTTGATGCTTTAAATTTAAACGTTTATGATGAGCAGCTAAATGATTTAAGTGTGTACATTCATGAAAAAAGAGTTTGGTTTTTAAAAGAATTCTCATCTATTTTTGATGTTTGCTATAAAGAGATTAGCAATTCAAAGGAAGGAGTTTCTTTGGTTTACAAAACACAGTTAGAGGATGCTCCATTGATTGATTTATTTGAACAGAATTTAGGTAAAGATAGAATGTTACAGTACACCTCTGTTGGGATACACAAAGATGATTTGCAATTTGAATTGAACGGTTATCCCATTAAAAAATTTGGATCTCAAGGTCAGCAAAAATCCTATTTAATAGCTTTAAAGCTTGCTCAATTTGAGTTTATGAAGCAATTGACTGGCAAGAAACCTATTCTTTTGTTTGATGATGTGTTTGATAAGTTAGATGAAAATAGAGTATCCCAGGTAATCAATTTGGTGAATAAAGATCAGTTTGGTCAAATTTTCATAACTGACACCCACGGAGAGAGAACAGAGAGTGTTGTAAAAAAGACGAAGCAACCCTACAAAATATTTAATCTATAATGGCTAAAAAGAGAATAGATCAAAGGTCAGTTAGGAGTAGTGAGGCCAATCCTATTAGTGATTTGATGAAAAACTTTATCAAATCCAACAATTTAGAGGCAGGGTTTCAAAAGATTTCTGTAGCCGAGGAATGGGCAAAGTTAATGGGGCCTGGAGTGAAATCCTATACTGAAAGTATAAGTTTAAAGAGTGGAACTTTAGTTGTGAAAATATCTTCTTCAGCGTTGAGGACAGAGTTGAGTTTTGGAAAAGAAAAAATATTAACGATGATGAACGAATCTTTAGGGGAGGAGCTGATAAAAAAAGTTATTCTTATCTAAAATAGGGCAGTAGAAATAAAAATACCATGTACATATTTACGATGGTTAGTGCTTCCAATGTCATTTGTAAGGAGGTAACTCCCTCGGTAACCAATTCCCACTTCAGCTTGTCTGATGTTAAAGAAGGTGTTGTCAAAGATAACTTCAATCCCAACGGAATTCTGTCTGCTTTTGTTGTTTTGTAAATCAGTAATGGTACTGAAATCAGTAAATAAATTCGCTCTGATTCTTTTAAAATAAGAAACACCAAGAACTCCAAAGTCAGGATAAACAATAGGAAATTGATAGTTTATAGAAATTTTTTGAGCTGCTAATGAAGGATTAATTATAAAACCCCTTGCGTAAGAAAAATTATCAGTGTTTAGATTTAAATTAACCCGGTCTTTTCCTTGATCTATTTGTCTATACGCAAATGACATGAAGCAGTTATGACTTTTTATAAATCCAGGTAAAAATATATAGTTTAGAGTGTTGAAATAATATTTATTGATTGCTCCAAACATTGTTCTGTTGTATTCTAACTTTGTTGAAATTCCACCATGAGAACTAATATGTTGTTTTGCCTTTCTTCTAATACTCGATGCGTCAATTGACATTGTACACAAGCCATAATGAAGAGAAGTGTTTTTTACTTCTGTTTCTTGTTTTGTTTCTCTAAAAGTGAAAGTAGACGTTGATTTTTCGTAATACTTAAATCCCAGATTAAAATACATGTTATTGACGTAATTACCTTTAACTTGAGCCAGTGGTATTGTTAAACTAGGGGATACAGAAAAAAGGTTGTAGGCTATGTTTCCTTCGTGCAATATACCAAATTGATCTTCTAATGATTTGTTAAAATTTCGACGGGTATAATCAATTCCCAAATTTAAAGTAGGAAACCATTTTTTGTAAGAAGCCGAAAATCCAATCCCCGAGGAATTAATTTCATTGGGGTAGAAGCTAAGTTCGTTTGAGAGACTAAAATCGTTTAACAAATTTGTTGCCGTTGCTTTGGTAGAAATGATTTCATCGTCTAACCGATAACTCCAATCGTGTAATTTCAAATTTTTAAAAGATGAGGTATATGCTGAAGTGTTGAAATTTGTATGTTTTATTTTTTTTAGCATGTAACCATTTTCAAAAACTACTGTTTTGTTGTTGTTCCAATCCATTTCAATAGGTTCTTTAATCTTAAAGGGAATTGGAGAAATTTTTGAGAATGAGATTTTATTTCCATTTTTTGTTTGCTCGACAAAATATATATTGTCGTGCTTTGTTATTGGTTGGTAGGCACCAACAGCTACATTTGTAATTTGATTGATGATTTGACTACCGTCTACAGGTGTTTGGTAAATGTTTTCTATTCCATTGAAAGAGGCACTATAGTATATAAAGTCTTGGTCAACACGTATGTGATCAATACTATGGTTGGTCCAAGGTGATAATTGGGTTTTATTTCCATCCTGGTCAATCTTAAAGATTGCCAATTGATGATCATTATGGAGTAAATATGCATATACTTCCTCAGCTATGAATTGAGGTCTAGAGGCATGACCTGAAACTTTTAATTGGGTTATCGTATTTCCGTTTCTGCTGTTTAAGACTACAATTTTACTAATGTTTTGGTCGTTTTCAATAGCAATAATTTTAGAGGCATCATTGTTGAAACTAGGAGAGAAATATCTTTTTTTATGGGTGAGTTGTTTTCTTTTTTTAGTAATGATATCGTAAATATAGAGGTTATTGTAGTTGGTGTAATTGTATCTAGGGTGATACTGGATTCCACTGTAAACCAATTTGTTGTTTTGATAAGAAAAATAAGGATCTATGTTGATGACTGAAGTCGTTATTTTTGTTTCTTCACCTTTTGAGTTTATTTTGTAAAATGTTGAGATTTCATCAAAGGTTGTTTTTAATGTGATGATATTTCCTCTTTCATCTATCTGGGGAAAAGCATAAAGAGTTGCTCTATTATTTTTCTTACTTATTCTGTTATAATCACTTACCCCTAGAAGATTTCTTTGTTTCTTCCATTTCATTTTATTTTCGGTAAGCGCCGCATGGTACATGTCAGTGGTTGTAAGCTGAGTTTCTTTTTTTAATTGTTGTGAAAATCCATAAAATGGAAACTTGAATGCCGCTGCTTTACCAGCAATATCATCTAGCTTTGAAGCATCAAAATGATTGCGATAGAAGTTAAGCATTTGATAACCTGTTACATAATGATTTGGTGTGATGTCTTTGTAGGAGCCATTTCTAGTTTTTTGGTAAGTATAAATAGTACCGCTTTTTGAGATAGCTCGTTGTAAAGAACTAAATTTAGGTAACCTACCACGGCCGCTTTTGGTTAACGCAGTTTCCATCACAACTGCATCTCCTTCAAAATACCAGTCGGGAACAGCTAAAATGCTTCCTGCTCCCCAGCCAGAATCGCCAAATATGTAATGTAGCGCTTTTGTTAGTCCTTTTTTATGATTTAAATACTGTTGAACATGCCTATATTCGTGAATAGCTAGGGTACTGATCCAGTTTGTGGTTCCTAAACTGTTGAAGCTTTGTGGTGCAGTATTGTAAAATTCACTTCTGAAAGGGCTTAAGGTTACAAAACCATTAGATTCAACTGTATTTCCTCTCAAAATGATGTCGATAGGTTGTTGATGGTTACCGATAGATGCGTTGTTGTTTTCTTGTATGTACTGAATGGTATTTGCTATTTTTTGAGCATCTTGTTCTTGACCTTTTTTGAATATAATAGTAGCCTGGGGACTTGTTAATTTTTCCCAATGTTGGGGTTCATGTTGATTTTGTGACCAAGCATTCAATGATAAAACAAAGATAATGACAATGAAGTTTTTCATTATTTTTTTCTTTTGGCAGCTACGACCAACTCTATTTTATCTAAGGTAGTAGTTGTTGTAAACATTCCATAATTGATTACTATTTTTTTCTTGTCTATTTTTTCAATGATACCGCTAGCTCTACTATCGATTAGTCTTACTTTATCATTAATTTTAAAGATGTAACTGTTTTTTTTCTCTGTTTCAATCTTTTCTTTTTTTTCTTTTTCTTTTCTGACCTTTACAACTTTTGTGAGTACTTCATTTTCAGTTCTTTTCAAAGCTATTTCTGCCTTTTTCTTTGCTACTTTTTCTTTGGCCTTTTCAGGTTTTGTTTTTTTAATTTTAGGATGGGCTTGGTCATATTTAGACTTTTCAATGATTACCCACTTTTCAAAATCCTTTCTAAACTCTTTTTTGTTGTTGGTTTGGAAGTATTTGTTGATTAGTTCGTTTGTTTTTCTACCAATATTCAAAATTCGTTGATTGGAGTCATATAGAGTTTGAAACCTTTCTAGTTTTTCTTTGAGTTTGTTTTCTTTTTCAACCAATCCATCAGCGTATTCTTTGGCTTTGGAACTTTGCAATTCCATGTCTAATGTGTTTCGTTGTAAATTGCTTCGTTCTTGTTGCAGTTTAGAAATGGTTTTATCAAAACGAACTTTAGATTTATCAATTTTCTTTTTGGCACGATTGATCAAGCTAAACGGGATTCCGTTTTTTTGAGCTACTTCAAAAGTGAATGAACTTCCGGGTTGTCCTATTAACAACATGAACAAGGGCTCTAAAGTTTTACTATCAAAAGCCATATTGGCATTCACTACATTCTCTAATTCATCAGCAAGTACCTTAAGGTTTGTATAATGGGTGGTAATGATACCATAAGCGCCTACATGATAAAATTCCTCTAAAAATATTTCAGCCAACGCTCCTCCTAGTTCGGGATCTGAGCCTGTTCCAAATTCATCAATTAAGAATAGCGTGTTGTTGGTGCATTTTTTTAAAAACGCCCTCATGTTTTTCAATCTATAGCTGTAAGTACTCAATTGGTTTTCTATGGATTGATTGTCACCAATATCTGTAAGAATATGATCAAAAAAGTGAGTTTTACTCTTTTCATGTACAGGGATTAAAATTCCACTTTGAATCATTACTTGTAGTAATCCTATGGTTTTTAGGGTAATACTTTTTCCACCAGCATTAGGCCCAGAGATTACAATGATTTGTTGTTTTTTATTGAGGCCTAGGGTTTGGGGTATGACCGGAGCATCATCCTGTTTGTTTTTTTCAAGTAAAATAGGATGATATGCGTTGATGTAATCAATTTCATGTGATTTTGAAAATACGGGGAGTACCCCATTAATTTCATTTGCATAATTTGCTTTAGATTTCAAAACATCTAAGGAAACCAAGAGGTTTACGTAGTCATTGATCAATCCAGCAAAAGGCCTCATTTCATTGGTAAGGTCCCTTAAGATTCTATCGATTTCTTTTTTTTCTTCTATTGTTAGTTCCTGAACTTGTCGATAGAGGTTTAATGTGTTTTGAGGGGCAATGAACACAATACTTCCTGTTTTAGATGTTCCTAAAACACTACCTTTTACTTTTTTTCGATGGATGGATTGAACCGCTAGAACAGGTTGGTTCTCAATGATTGATTCCCTGATGTCATCAAGATAGCCAGCTTTATTGTATTTAGCAAGTTCAGTGTTGAATGAACTTCCCAGTTGTCCACGTACAGAATTTAACTTTCTTCTAATTTGATTTAAATGAACAGATGCTTTGTTCTGTACTTCACCATATTTGGTGATAATTTTAAAAACAGCATCTACAATGATTTTTGTAAATTCAATGTTTTTAGTCAGTATAGATAATTTGGGATAATACTCTTCAAATTTCTCGAAATAAAGAATGATTTCATTTGAAGTGTTTGAAATATTAGCAATTTTTAAGAATGCTTCTGGAGACAACTTACTGTTTTCTATTTTCAAAAGCTTTAGATCTTTGTCAATATCATCAAAATAATGTCCTGGGATTCTGTTTTCACTTACCAATGAACTCAGGTATTCATTCACCTGTGACAATGCAATCTCTAAGTCTGGTTTGTTTGCAAAAGGAGTGATGTTTAAGATCAACTCTTTTCCTTTTTCTGAAGTACAATGTTTGGAAATACTTTCTAAAATGATAGAGAATTCTAAATCTTGTAAGGTTTTACTGTGTATTTGACTCATGCTAAAATTGTGTACTTACCGTAAATATTGTTATTTTGGTCAGGTTACAAAAATACACATTCAATAATAAATATGCAGACCTTGATACCAAATGATTGGCAAGAAATCTTAAAAGAAGAGTTTACCAAACCTTATTGGATTCATTTGATTGAAAAAGTGACGTCAGCCTACCAAGATAATATTTGTTACCCTCCAAAAAATAAAATCTTTAACGCTTTTAAATATTGTCCATTTGAAAAACTTAAAGTTGTAATTATTGGTCAAGATCCATATCACGGAGAAGGACAAGCTAATGGGTTGTGTTTTTCTTTTGTGGGAAGTCAAAAACTTCCACCATCACTAAAAAATATATACAAGGAGATTCAACAAGATTTAGAAATCGACATGCCAAATGATTTCGGAGACTTAATGGACTGGTCAAAGCAGGGGGTGCTGTTGTTAAATTCTACCCTAACGGTGACTAAAGGAATTCCAAATAGTCATCAAAAATTTAAGTGGAATTGTTTTACCGATGCGGTAATTGAAAAGATATCGAAACAAAAAAAAGGTGTTGTTTTTTTACTTTGGGGAGGATTTGCACAAAAAAAAGAAAAATTAGTTGACCTTAGTAAGCACAAAGTTTTAAAAGCTACTCATCCTTCTCCCTTGGGAGCCAACAAAGGAGGTTGGTTTGGGGGGCATCATTTCTCTAAAACCAATGAATATTTGGAGCGTACTGGCAAAGAAAAAATAAATTGGAAGCTGAAAAACAAGTATCAACCACCAACTCTTTTTACTTTGTAACCTTCTTTGGCTAATATGTCCATAATTTTGTCACGGTGCTTGCCTTGGATTATGATCTCTCCATCTTTAATACTTCCGCCTACACCGCATTTGTTCTTTAGATGCTTGCCTAGTGCTTTTAAGTCTTTCTCTGTCCCAACAAACCCCTTGATGATAGTAACTGTTTTTCCCCCTCTTCCTTTGTTAGAAAAAACAGCTTCTAGTTTCTGTTGACTGTTGGCAGGTGTTTCCATGTCGTCTTCACCATTGTCAAAATATAAATCTTCATTGGTAGAATAGGCAAAAGCTCCTAGTGCAGATAAATCATTTAATTTTTTAGCCATTTAATTCCTGTTTTTGCAAATATAAAAATTGTTGTCTTGACATACTATTTTACCAAACCTAGTTCTTTGAGTCTCTCGAATAAAAATGCGCCCGCGGTAATGTTTTTAAATTGTTTAGGGTTTTCTTCAGAAATACAGTTTTTCAGACAGTTTAATTCCATATTAGGAATTGGATGCATAAAAAAAGGAATTGAGTAGCGGGAAGTACCCCATAGCTCTTGAGGGGGGTTTACAACTTGGTGTACGGTTGATTTTAATTTGTTATTGGTTAGCCTCGAAAGCATGTCACCAACATTAATCATCAATTCATTTGGTTGCGCAATGGCATCAATCCAATTTCCTTCTCTATTTTTCACTTGTAGACCTTTACCCTGAGAGCCCATTAACAATGTAATTAGATTGATATCTCCATGGGCAGCGGCTCTTACTGCTCCCTTGGGTTCAGTTTCAATAGGTGGGTAGTGAATAGGTCTTAAAATACTATTTCCGTTATGTATAAATTCGTCGAAGTAAAACTCATCAATTTCAAGATAAATCGCTAATGCTCTTAAAATATATTTAGCAGTTTTTTCTAATTGTTGATAAACTTCTTTTCCAACTTTATTAAATCTAGGAAGTTCTTCAACAATAATATTTTGAATCAGAACTTTTTTCAACTCATCTGTTAGCAGTTCATCAGGATTTATATATTGTCCAAAATGCCAAAATTCTTTCAAATCCCCTTCTTTTTTTCCTTTAGCACTCTCTTGACCAAAAGAGGTATAGCCTCGTTGACCACCGAGTCCCTCAACATTATATTTTTCTTTTGTTTTTTGAGGAAGGTTGAAGAATTTTTTGATTTCTGTGTACAATTCCTCTACCAGTTCCTCTGACAAAAAGTGGCCACTTAGAGCTACAAATCCTATGTTACTGAATGCATCTCCAATTTGAGTTACAAAACTTGATTTGTCAGTTGGGTTGTTGGATAGAAATTGATTTAGGTCTACGGAAGGAATATTTTGCATGATTTATTTTTTGTAGAGAGGGATTCTGTATGAAATGGTATAATTGAAATTGGCTCCAGTTCCATTTTTAGAAATTTCACCCATTCCTGGGCTATAGGTGTTTTTGAAATTGTTAGGATGATTGGTTGTGATCAATTTACTGACGCTAATCATAAAGCCTAGAAATAAATTTTTAAAAGTTTCTACTTTTAATCCAGCAACTACCTCTAGCCAATGGCTGTTAAGATTTGTATATTTTGTACCAGTAGTTTTCTTGGGGTCAAAATAATCTCCGTATTGTGCGATTTCATATTGATTGATCTCATTGTTAAAGAAACTAGTTCCGTATCGCATTCCTAGGAAAGTTTCATTGTCCATTTCTAGCCAGTTTGTGTAAAGGTTATAGTTAATCCCAACTTTCAAATAGGTTCCTCTAGCAGTATGAGTAAAGTAGTCTTCATTATTTGTGTTTTTGGTATAGCCTATTTCTCCAGCGGCAAATAAACGCGTATTGATTCTCCAATCCGTAACTATTTCCAAGCCGTTATAATCGTCTTCTATGAAAGAAATGGCAGGTTTTGTAAGATCAGCTCCAATGCGTAGACCATATGTTTTTGGATTGTAAAACGCTTTTATACTATCTTTTTTTATGGTATCGTCTTTGGGTTCAAGTGTTTTGATCTGTGAAGTACAAGTAAGAGAGGTAAATACGATGAGTGAACTAATGATAAATTTTAACATGAGCTTCGTTTTCGTTGATGATTTTTGTGGCTACTTTTGTATGGCTGTCTATCCAATTAAGGTTTGTAGTGTTGATGTTTAGGTTGTTAAAAACACTTTTAAAACCGCAGGCTTTTGAGACAAATATATCTTCTGTTGTGTACTCAATCCTAATTTCTTCTTTACTGTTGAGACGATCTAAGATAGAGAAATGATAGGTAACAGATGTGTTTTTAGTATCTAATGGTACAGCTAATGAGTCTGTATTTATTCCCTCGTACAATGTGTCTTTTTCATTCGCCCAAACAATCAAAGATATAGATTTGGGGTTATTTATGTTCTCTTTGTCATAAAAACGTATGATCAATTCTGGAGTGGTCGCATCTACACAAAACTCATCTTGACAACTGTATAATGTTGTGAAAAGAATAGGAATCCAAACGAGTATTTTTCTTGTTTTCATGTCTTCAAATATAGTAGTTTTAAATATAATTTTTGAGATTATTGTGGAATAAGATCATCGTCTTTAGGAAGAGGAGCGAGTGTGTTTTGATCCTACAGCGTTTAAAAATTATTATTTCTACAGGGAGCTATAGGTCTCTAACAGGTTTGATTTTTTTCCATAAAAAAAAGAGGACTGTTTCATGCAGTCCTCTTTTTATTTTATCCAATAGAAGGAAAAAGGTTTAGTCTCTTTTTCGACCCCAAGATTTGTTTTGGATACGTCCAGCTGCTCCACTACGGTTAGCATTATCTCTGTTTCCAGAATCTCTACGTCTTCCTTTGAAGTCTCCGTTGTCTCTTCGTTGTCTATCGTTTCTTTCTCCTCCACGGAAATTTCCACTATCTCTTCGAGGTCTACGGTCTCTTCCTCTACCACCACCACCACTTGAGCGACGTTTTTTTGTGATTTCAACATTCACCCCTCTACCTTCAAATTCAGGAGCGTTGGCTAAAAATGCATCAATTGTTTCTTTTTCAAAATTCTTGTCTAGTTCAAAGAAAGAGAAGGTGTCTAAAATTTCAATTTGACCGATCTCTACATTGTTTGTAATGTTTTGATCGTTGATCAATCCCATCAAACGAGGAGGGGTTAAATTGTCTTTTCTTCCGATATTGATAAAGAAGCGAGACATGTTTTCATCATTTCTTCTTCTACCTCTGTCATCTTGTTCTCTAGCAGGTCTATTGTCGTTAATATCGTTTGCTTTTGCATAGTAAGCTAAGAAAGCATTAAACTCCACAGAAATAAATTTTTGAATCAATTCTTCTCTTGACAGTCCTTCAAATTGTTCGTAAATGTTTTCTAAGTATTCTGTAATAGCCTCTGTATTGATTTCAGTGTTTTTTACTTTTTCAACCAGTTTAAACAATTGAATTTCACAAATTTCTTTTCCATTAGGAATTTCTTTTTTGATAAATTTCTTTTTGATTTTTCGTTCAATAGGTCTCAATTTCCCAACCTCTCTTGAGGTTACCAAAACGATAGAAATTCCTTTTTTACCAGCTCTACCAGTACGACCACTTCGGTGTGTGTATGCTTCATTTTGGTCTGGTAATTTGTGATTGATGACGTGTGTCAAATCATTAACATCTAAACCACGAGCAGCCACATCTGTTGCGACCAACATTTGAATGGTTTTTTTACGAAACTTTTGCATTACGCTATCTCGTTGTGCTTGTGATAAGTCTCCGTGTAGAGAATCAGCATTATAACCATCAGCTATCAATTTCTCTGAAACTTCTTGACATTCGCGTCGAGTTCTACAGAATATGATACCATAGATATCAGGATTAACATCTGCAATACGTTTGATTGCAGCATAACGATTTCGCTCTGATACAACGTAGTATTCATTACTAACATCATCCGATCCTGTATTTTTTGTTCCTGCAGAAATTTCTACAGGTTCATGCATGTAATTACGTGCAATCGCTTCTACTTCTCTAGGGAATGTAGCAGAAAAAAGTAATGTTTGTTTTGTTTCTGGAGTAGATTCTAGAACGGCATCTAAATCGTCTTTGAATCCCATGTTCAACATTTCGTCAGCTTCATCTAAAACCAACCATTGTAAATTACCTAGTTTTAGTCTTCTTCTATTGATTAAATCTACGGTTCTACCTGGAGTTCCCACTACAATTTGTGCTCCTCTATTTAATTTTCTAGTCTGATCTTCAATGCTAGCACCTCCATAGACAGTAACCACTTTTAGACCTCTTATTTTTTTTGAGAATTTTTCTATTTGATCTCCAATCTGTACCGCCAGTTCACGAGTTGGAGATAGGATGATAGCTTGAACGTTGCTGTTTTCTACATCTATTTGTTGGATAATAGGTAAACTAAAAGCTGCTGTTTTTCCAGTACCGGTTTGGGCAAAGGCTTTTAAATCATCAGTAGAAGAGATGACTTGTGGGATTGCTTTTTCTTGAATTTCTGATGGAGTTTCATACCCCATATCAATAAGAGCCGAAAGAATTTCTTCTTTCAAGCCCAATTCGCTAAATGTCGACATGTTAAGTTTGTTTGTGATCCACAAACCCATACGACTAGTTTGCAAATCTGATTATAAAAATGCAAATATACTGTATTTATTTTAGATGATCGTTTTTCCAGTTGGTTAATGCCGTCTAGGAGTTGCTTTTGGTGCTTGTGTAGTGGTATGTATCTTTTTTTTAATCAAAATAGAATAATTCTAAAGTAAAAATGAATATTATTTAATATAAATAAATGTTTTTTGTATATATTTTATAGTTATACTGTTTTAAATGATAAAAATGTAAAAAAATGATAAGAATTAAATTTATTTTAGCCATGTTTTCAATAAGTCTTGGGTTTTCACAAACGAAAGGAGAAACATTCTTTGCGAGTAACGATATTGAATATATAGTAACCAGTAGTACTCCTGCAGAAGTTGAGGCAAAAGATTATGTAGGTGCCACTACTGAGATTACCATCCCTAATACTGTGATTCATAATGCAGTTACTTATAGGGTAACAAGTATTGGAGTTGATGCTTTTACAAACAATAACTTAACCTCGGTAGAAATAGCTTCTAGCTTAACCACTATTGGAGCTTTTGCTTTTTTTAGAAATTCTATCACATCCGTAACCTTTTCAGAGGGTTTGGTTCATATTGGAAATAATGCGTTTCAAGCAAATCTTTTAGACTCAGTGATCTTTCCTAATACTGTAACCAGTATTGGAGCTTCTTCTTTTTTTGATAATCATTTGACCTCGATCTCCCTTCCCGATAGATTAACTAGTATTGGACAAGCTGCTTTTCTAAGGAATGATTTGACTTCGGTAATCCTTCCTGCCCAGATCACTCATATTGGCACTGAAGCGTTCAGATTTAATGATATCAATACGGTTACTTCTTTAAGCATTGAACCAGCAAATTTAGGAGACGATGTTTTTATTTGGGATAACGATAATGATAATAGCGTGATAGATCTTATTATCCCTTCGGGAACTGCAGCGGCTTATGCTACAGCGGGTTGGACTGGATTTAAGAGTGTAACTGAAGATGAAGATTTGAGTGTGGAGGATTTTCAAGTAGAGCAAAACATCGATTTGCATTTGGTTTACGATAATTTGCACATTACCTCCAAAAATAACACTCAAATAAAATCGGTTTATATATTTACGATTTTATGAACTTGTTTGACAACCACCAAATCAAATACCATTTCGGTTTCTCATTTGTCGCCAGGAATTTATTTGGTGCGTATTGACACCAACAGAGGAGTGGTTTCTAAAAAAATTGAGGTACAATAGTTCCGCTATTTATGCTGAATTGTTTGATAACACTGAAGTCAAAGCTGAAATTTTTAATTTTTTTTAGAAAAATTAAGATCACTGGTCTTGTTATAATGTCAATATCGCTCTGCTAGATGTTTATAAGGAAAAACCAATGCCCTTGAAAAAAAAAATATTTTTTAAAACTTTTTATGAAAGTTGAGGTCTAAGTATTTGTAATATTGTAATAATAATTCATTTTTTGAAAAACGAATCAAATTTCATAAAGCGTTTGCTAGGTTCTAAAGAAAGGGATAGAGCTTTCTCTGAGTTGGTCAATACCTATCAGGAACGCTTGTATTGGCATATTCGTAAATTGGTGGGTAGTCACGAAAATGCTGACGATGTATTGCAAAACACTTTTGTTAGGATTTATAAAAGCCTACCTAATTTTAGGCAGCAAAGTTCTTTACACACTTGGATGTATAAAATTGCTTACAATGAGTCGTTGAGGTTCATAGATCGAGAAAAAAACAAGTATTTTTCTTCCAGCCAGGAAATTGAGTCAATGATCTTTACTCATTTTGCAGACCAAGAGTATTTTGATGGAAATTATATTCAGGAGAAGCTTCAAAGTAGTGTACAACAACTTTCGAATAAGCAGAAAAAAATATTTTATATGAAATATTACGATGATCTTAAGTTTAAAGAGATATCAGAAATACTTGAGGTTAAAGAGGGTACAGTGAAAACAATCTACTATAAAGCAGTAGATTTGATCAAACAAATAGTGTTAAATGTTGAGGTAAAGTAAATAGAGATGATAGATTTTAAGAACAAATATGTTTCAAAAAACAAAAAAGGAAGCGAAAGTGCATCTTTTGATCAAGAAGTTGCAGAAAAACACAAATCTAATTTTAATATGGAAGTTCCTTCCGAATATTTTTCTGCCTCCAAACAAAGGATTTTAAATAAGACCGTACAAAGAAGAAAAAAAGCAAGAGTTGTAAAAATTTCTTTTGCTTCTTCTATTGCGGCCTCTTTTTTAATTGGTTTGTTTATGTTTTCTACCCAAAAGGAAAACAATAGCACTTTTGCGATTCATGAGGTTGAACACAAGATATTAATCAATACTCTTTTTGTAGAGGATGACATGTATCTTGAACAGTTAGCTGATGCATACATGCTAGAAGATTTTGAAATTTTAAAAAATTTTTAAAAAAAACATCAGAAATAAAACTTTTTAGAGAACAATGGTTCTAAAGAAATAGAGTAAACAAAAAATTAATCATTTAAAAACACAAAAGATGAAAAAAGTACAGAAAATCACATTAGTTTTAGCAGCACTATTTATTGGGTTAACAACAGTTCAGGCACAAGAAGTTGCAACTGATGTCGTTCAAAGAGAAAGTATTCTATCAGATGCTCAAAAAGAAATGATTCAAGCGCAGAGAGATTTGGTTAA
Organism: Wenyingzhuangia sp.; assembly: GCF_039768515.1. Classification (NCBI taxonomy): domain Bacteria; kingdom Pseudomonadati; phylum Bacteroidota; class Flavobacteriia; order Flavobacteriales; family Flavobacteriaceae; genus Wenyingzhuangia; species Wenyingzhuangia sp. The sequence goes on along the minus strand of NZ_JBDNAI010000005.1, from coordinate 15,138 downwards.
GGCCAACAAAGAAAGTTTTAAAGCGACCTTAAGTGAAGACCAATTGGCTATTTTAGAAAATGAAAGTTTATCAAGAAGAGAAAGACGTCAAGCTTTAAGTGAAACTTTTACAGAAGCTCAGAAAGAGTTGTTAAGTGCTAATAAGGCATCTGTAAAAGAAGCAAAAGAAGCATTTAGAGCAACTGTAAGTGATGAGCAAAAAGAATTGTTACAAGCGATGAGAGCCAATAGAAAAGAAGGAAGAGCAGCAAAAGGAGAGGCAAAGAATAACGCCCGTAGAAAAGCAAGGAGAGATTCAAGAAGACCTCAAGCAGAAACAGTTGAGAATTAAAAAGAGATATTAAAATCGAACATAAAAAAGCTGCATTTTGCAGCTTTTTTTGTGTTTAAATGTCTCGAATTGTTAATTTAAATTTTATCTTTAAATCACAATTTAGTTTTGTATGAAGAATTTTTTTATTGGGTTGTTGGTTTTTTTGAGTTCTATGTTTACATATGCTCAAACAAATGAAAGCGATTCAGAGAGTGATGTAGATACAATCATAGATACTTTGTTCGGTGATGAGGAGGAAAAGGAAATTGAGGATTTGTTACAAGCGCTATTTAAGGAACAAAAAGAATTAGAAGATCTAATGACTTCTTTTTCAGATTTTAAATTTCTCTATATTTCATCTAATTATACCAGTGACACCTATTTTGCTGGAAGAGATATTGGATGGAGTGGCTATAATATAAGACCTCAGATTACTTTTATCAGTGGGAAAGGGTTTTTCGGTGGGATTTCAGGAGCATATTATGATGGAGGTTATTTTGATCCCAAATGGAATTTTACTTCATTGAATGTTGGTTATGGAAAAAGTTTTGGTTCCAAAAAAACATTCAGGTTGAGTGGTAATTATTCACATTTTTTATATTCAAAATCGGGTTCAAATCCTCTGACCAATACGATCTCTCTTGGAGCATCACTAACCAATAAAAGAAGGACGCTCGGCACAAGGTTTTCAATCAACGAATCGTTTGGAACCAACGAAAGTTTATTTCAAATTTCATGGTCCACTTATTTTGCGCTAAATATCTTGAATGAAAAAAAATATCGTCTTCAGTTAAGGCCTAGGCTTGTGATTTCTTGGGCAGAACAAACAGCCTACTTTGATAGTGGTGAGTTTGAGGATATACAGGAAGAAGGTTTATTGTACGAGTTGACTATTTTTGAAGAATCAGAAGTGTTTGATTTGATGAATGTTCAACTTAATATACCGTTGTTATTTAGCACTGAACGATGGGATGTGGAAGTAGGGTTCAACTCTAATTTTCCTTATGAAATTGGGGATGAAAACCAACAAAAGACCAATAATTTCTTTAATCTTTCTATTGGTTATTTGTTAGAGTTATAAGTTGTGAATTTTTTTGTACGTCAACCAATCAAGATATAAATTTTCTGTTTTTGTTCTTGCCCAGGGCATTGTCCTTAAGAACTTTAGGCTACTTTTATAAGTGGGGTTGTTTCCAAAACATTTGATTCCTGTTTCTTTTTCCATCTCTTCCCAACCCAAATTTTCAATGAGTTCTGTAAGAATATCGGCAAGTTTTATACCGTGTAAAGGGTTATTTGGTTGTGATTTTTCTGACATGTAAAAGACTAATTAAACGATTAGAGTTGCAAAATTAATCAATTCCTTATCAAGAAGCGTAAAATTATTGGGTTTAGGATCAAAAGTGTAAAACTAAACTTGAGATACATGACAATAAAATAGACCTGTTTTTGTATTTTTGCATCAAATTAAAAAAAACAATTATGTTAACAGTTTCAAACTTATCCGTGCAATTTGGAAAGAGAGTATTGTTTGATGAAGTGAATACAAAATTTACACAAGGAAATTGCTATGGAATTATTGGAGCCAATGGTGCTGGGAAATCCACTTTTTTAAAGATTATATCAGGTACTCTTGAGGCAACTTCTGGCCACGTAAGTCTAGATCCTGGTAAACGTATGTCTGTGTTGACACAAGATCATTACGCTTTTGATGAGCATACGGTGCTAGAAGCAGTTTTGATGGGTAACAAAGAACTGTATAAGATAAAAACTGAGATAGATGCCTTGTATGCCGATTATACTGATGAAAATGCAGAAAAAATAGGAGAATTACAAGTAAAGTTTGAAGAGATGGATGGATGGAATGCAGATGCTGCTGCAGCTACCATGTTGTCTAATTTAGGAATCAAAGAGGATTTGCATTACACTCTTTTAGCCGATTTAGATGGTAAAACAAAAGTTCGTGTGTTGTTGGCTCAAGCTTTGTTTGGAAATCCGGATGTGTTGATTATGGATGAACCTACCAACGATTTAGATTTTGAAACGATAGCTTGGTTAGAAAACTTTTTGGCTAATTATGAAAATACTGTTATTGTTGTTTCTCACGACCGTCACTTCTTAGATGCTGTGTGTACTCATATTTCTGATATTGATTTTGGAAAAATTAATCATTTCTCTGGAAACTATACTTTTTGGTATGAATCCTCCCAATTGGCAGCTAAACAACGCCAACAAGCCAATAAAAAGGCTGAAGATAAAAAGAAAGAATTAGAAGAGTTTATCCGTCGTTTTTCTGCTAACATGGCAAAGTCCAAGCAAGCAACCTCTCGTAAAAAAATGATTGAAAAATTAAACGTTGATGAAATTCAGCCTTCTAGTAGAAGATATCCCGCTATTATTTTTGAAAGAGAGAGAGAAGCAGGAGATCAAATTTTACAAACCGATAACTTATCAAAAACCATTGATGGCGAAATTTTGTTTAAGGATATAGAAATCAATTTAGCAAAAGGAGATAAAGTATTAGTGGTATCCAAAAATTCTAAAGCTGTTAGTTCTTTTTATCAAATTATCATGGGGAATGAAGCTTCGGATACAGGAGAATACAAGTGGGGAATAACGACAAATCAATCCTACTTGCCTTCTGATAATTCTGAGTTTTTTGTTGATGAAAAATTAGATTTGGTTGACTGGTTACGCCAGTATGCAAAAACAGAAGAAGAAAGAGAGGAAGTTCATTTAAGAGGCTTTTTAGGGAAAATGATTTTTAGTGGAGAAGAAGCGCTAAAAAAATGTAATGTGCTCTCTGGAGGAGAGAAAGTACGATGTATGTTGTCCAGAATGATGATGACAAGAGCAAACGTTTTGGTGTTAGATGAACCTACAAATCATTTAGATTTAGAATCTATTCAAGCCTTAAACAATTCTTTGAAAAATTTTAAAGGAACGGTCTTGTTCTCCACACACGATCACGAATTTGCACAAACGGTAGCTAATAGAATCATAGAGATAACCCCTAAAGGAGTTATTGATAAATATGCCACTTTTGATGAATATTTAGAGGATTCAAAAATCAAAGAATTGAGGACAAAAATGTATCAATAGGATATAGAATAAGTTTTTAAAAAGGCGAATCATTACAAATGATTCGCCTTTTTAATTCCTTTATATTTTATGTTAAATACTTTTTATCAACGTAAAAAGTACCAAAAGGAATTATCGAGCAAACCAATATAATTCCAAAAGCGCTGAGGTTCCAATTTTGTTTTTCTTTCAATAAGAAAGCCATGAGAATATAGGTAACAAACAACAATCCATGTGGCATTCCTAATAGTCTAACCACAATGTCATTTCCTGTAAAATGTTTTAAAGGAGAACCAATACCCAGTAACAGCAGGTATGAAATTCCTTCTAATAGCGCAATAGTTTTAAAGTTTTTTAAGGTGATCATATGGTTTTAATTAGGGTTATATTCTTTTGCCAGTTAAAGTATCTGTGTTTAAGAATTCCTTGATTTTTTTATTTCTATATTTTCGCTTTTGAAGTTGGAAGGCATTAAGCTTATGTTTCTTTTTTTAGCACTTTTTAGTAAAAAAGGGATGATTATAGACGCTCCTGGTAGAAGGATGAAGGGAATACCGATTCCCGCAATCTTAAGCAAATCATAGACGTACCGTTTTAAAAACTTTTCATCTTCTTTACTGATCTTTCCTTTGTGGAATACATATTGTTGGATGATTAGTGTTGTGGTTTTTGTATCTTTTGCTTCACTTTTCAATCCCTTAAAAAATGTATCTAATGCGAAGGTAATCTTAGCGCTATTGATGTCTACAAATTCTCTAAAAATATTTTTGGACCTCTTCTTTTTTTTAGTATTCATATGAATATAAGACTGTTGTGATAAAAAACAGCCATGATAAAAGTAAGCATAATCCACCTAATGGTGTTATGGGACCCAATAATTTTATCGGTTTTTTTTGATTTTTTAACATACAAATCCCATAAATACTTCCTGAAAAAAGGAGGGTACCTATAATAGAGAAGACAACCGATAGTTTTGCTGTGGTTGAATCCATTGGTAAGATTTGGCCAAGTAGGACAAGATACAACGCATGGTACATCTGGTATTTCACTCCAATTTCAAAACTATCTATAAGATCTTTAGGCCATCTTTTTTTTAAGAGATGGCTAGCAAATGCTCCAAGCACAACTGCTATAAAACCAAAGGCTCCTCCGAATATGAATGCGAATTCTTGCATTAATCCTCCAAAGGTTGAGATTTCTCTTCGTTGCTCAATTCCTCCTCTAAAGCTCTATCCTCTATTGGCTCATTATCTGATAAAACCTCTTCTGTGTAGGTTTGAGGAGTCGTCATTTGTGTGGTTTCTTCTTCCTCTTCAAAAAACGGGAAAATATCAATAATTGGGGATTCAGTTATACTTGGAATAGAATAGTCAGACACAGTATCTGTAAATTGTTCTGAGAGGTACTCGTATGCATCCTTTACATCGTTTGCTTGTACCAATACATATGTGTTTGTTCTTCTTTCTAATCCTTTTTCTTCATCCAAAGTAACTAGAGAAACCTTACATTTAAACCATCTGTCTCCATTATCATTAGGGAATAATTCAGAATAATTGGCTACTTTTATATTGGTTATTTTGAATCCTTCAGACAAGTACTTACCCATTTCCTCTGTTGCACGAGCCTCTGCTTCTGTAAAAGTTAAGGCATCAAATAAATAGGGTTGATTGAAAGTTTTAATTCTTTCGTTGTCATCTATTTTGCTGTATTTTACTTTTACTTCGTACCACATAATAATATTTTTTTTTGAGTCACAAATGTAAAAACAAATTTCATTGTTGGTGATACAAATTCAAATAATTTATAATTTGCTTTTCAGTGTTTTGATTTCATCCCTGAATTTCGCTGCAACAATAAAATCTAGAGTTTTAGCCGCTTTTTCCATTGCGCGTTGTTTTTCTCTTATGCGTTCTTCTATCGCTGTCTTGGATAAATAATCAACATCATCTTCTGCAGCTAAATTCTGCTGAATTTCTTCATAATTTGTCCCTTGATGGTCTGTTAAATTATTCCCTAAATCTTTTTTGATTTGAGTAGGTGTAATCCCATTTGCTTCATTGTATGCGATTTGCTTTTCACGCCTCCTAGCTGTTTCGTCTATGGTTAGTTGCATGCTTTTGGTAATTTTGTCTCCATACATGATTGCCTTTCCATTTACATTTCTTGCGGCTCTACCTACAGTTTGGGTAATTGATCTGTGTGATCGTAGAAAGCCCTCTTTGTCGGCATCTATAATTGCTACCAGTGAAACTTCTGGCAAGTCTAATCCTTCACGAAGTAAGTTTACCCCAATTAAAACATCAAACAAACCTTTACGTAAATCCTGCATGATTTCTACACGCTCTAAAGTATCAACATCAGAATGAATGTAACGGCAACGAATCTGTATTCTTGTTAAGTATTTTGATAATTCTTCTGCCATGCGCTTGGTCAAAGTGGTTACCAAAACACGTTCATCCAGCTCAATACGTTTTTGAATTTCTTCGATCAAATCATCAATTTGGTTTTTACTAGGACGTACTTCTATAATAGGGTCTAATAATCCTGTAGGTCTTATCACTTGCTCTACGACAACACCATCAGATTTTTCTAGTTCATAATCAGCAGGGGTTGCAGTTACATAGATGACCTGGTTTTGAATGGCTTCAAATTCTTCAAATTTCAACGGGCGATTATCCATAGCTGCAGGTAGTCTAAATCCAAATTCAACTAAATTTTCTTTTCTCGAACGATCCCCACCATACATGGCGTGTGTTTGTGGAATGGTTACATGACTCTCATCAATGACCATTAAAAAGTCTTCTGGAAAATAATCTAATAAGCAATATGGTCTTTCCCCAGGTTTTCTCCCATCAAGATATCTAGAATAATTTTCAATTCCACTACAGTATCCCAATTCACGAATCATTTCCAAATCAAATTCAGTACGTTCTTTCAGTCTTTTGGCCTCCAGAGGTTTTCCAATTTCATTAAAGTATTCATATTGTTTCATCAAATCATCTTGTATTTGATGGATGGCGCCTTGCAGGGTTTCTGGTGAGGTTACAAATAGATTGGCAGGATATATGTCTAATGTTTCAAAACGTTCAATTACTTGTTTGTTTTCTAGGTCATAAGCTTCTATATCTTCAATCTCATCTCCAAAAAAATGTACTCGATAAGCGTATTCACCATAAGAAGGGAAAATGGTTACCGTATCGCCTTTTACTTTAAAGTTTCCACTTTTCATCTCCTCTTCAGTACGGGCGTATAAACTTTGCACCAGTTGATGTAGAAATTTAGTTCTACTTATATTTTGATCTTTATGGATGGTGACAACATTACTTTTAAATTCAACAGGGTTACCCATACCATACAAACATGAAACAGAAGCAACCACCAAAACATCTTGTCGTCCACAAAGTAGGGAGGAGGAAGTACTCAAACGTAAGCGTTCAATCTCTTCATTGATAGATAAATCTTTTTCTATATATACCCCTGTTGATGGAATAAATGCTTCAGGTTGATAATAATCGTAATAAGAAACAAAATACTCGACAGCATTATTGGGAAAAAAATTCTTAAACTCTGAATATAATTGTGCTGCTAGTGTTTTGTTGTGGGCCAGGACCAAAGTTGGTTTTTTAACCTCTTGAATTACATTTGCCACAGTAAAAGTTTTACCAGAACCGGTAACTCCCAACAGAGTTTGATATTGATCTCCATTGTGCACACCTGTAACCAATTCTTTAATGGCATTTGGTTGGTCTCCGGTGGGTTTGTATTTTGAAACAACTTTAAAATCCATATTGCAAAGTTAGACATTGATTTGATTAGTACGATGTTTCTAAACAATAAAAAAGAGCAATACTTTGAAAAAACACATAATAAAAAGATACTTTTTTTGATTTCCTTTTAAGCATCACAATACTCGATTAAAAATAGGAATAGGTTACCTTTGTGATAAATTCCAAGATCATGAAATCCTCTACTCGAAAGACTGTGCAAGAAAAAAAAAGTAAAATGACTATGGCAGCAGCCTTTAAGACTATTATTTGGCCAAGAAGAAAATTGGTCTTAATAGGATTAATTTTAATTGTTTTAAGCCGTTTGGCCAGTTTGGTTTTACCTTGGAAAACCAAAGTGTTGCTTGACGAAGTGATACCGAACAAAGACTTTAATGAATTGTATCATTTGTTAGGTTTGGTCGCTGGAGCCATTTTGGTACAATCTGTAACCTCTTTTTTATTGACTAAAATTTTAAGTGTTCAAGCACAGTATTTGATTTCAGAATTGAGAGCAAAAGTACAGAAGAAAGTATTGTCTTTGCCAATTGCTTTTTTTGATAATACCAAATCAGGTGCTTTGGTTTCTAGAATTATGAGTGACGTTGAAGGAGTTCGTAATTTAATTGGTACGGGCTTGGTACAGTTGATTGGAGGGACGATAACAGCGATTATTTCATTATTCCTATTGCTAAATATCAGTTGGTCGATGACGCTTTTTGTACTGATACCAGTCGGTGTTTTTGGTTTCATAGCGCTAAAAGCCTTTGCCTACATTAGACCCATTTTTAAACAACGACGAAAAATAAGTGCTGAAGTTAATGGCCGTTTGACCGAAACATTGGCTGGTGTTCGTGTGATCAAAGCGTTCAATGCGGAAGATCAAGAAAATAGAGTGTTTGAAAAAGGAGTAGATTTGTTGTTTCAAAATGTTAAAAAGAGTTTGACTGCTACAGCATTGATGACCAGTTCTTCAACTTTTTTGCTGGGGATTGCTTCTACCGGAATCATGGGAATTGGAGGGTATAAAATTATTGAGGGCACATTGACCATTGGAGATTTTATTTCATTTACTTTATTGTTAGGTTTTATGATTGCTCCCATTGTACAGATGAGTAATATTGGAAGTCAGTTGACCGAGGCACTTGCTGGCTTAGACAGGACAGAAGAGTTGATGAACCAACAGGCTGAGGATGAAGATGAGCAAAGAAACATTACCTTGAAAGCGTTTAGAGGAGATTTAGAGTTTGATCAAGTTTCTTTTGCTTATGAGGAAAACAAAGACGTGTTGACCAATATAAATTTCAAAGCCCCTTCGGGTTCAGTTATTGCTTTGGTGGGGAGTTCGGGTTCAGGTAAATCAACCATTGCAGGATTGTCTGCTACTTTCTTAAATCCTAAATCTGGAGTGATTACTGTTGATGGTCAAGATATTACTAAAGTTAAACTCAATAGTTTTAGAAAACATTTGGGAGTGGTGTTGCAAGACGAATTTTTGTTTGAAGGAACAATTAAAGAAAACATTTTATTTCCAAGACCTAATGCCACTGAAACTCAACTACAATATGCTGTAGAGGCAGCATATGTCAATGAATTTACCGATAGGTTTGAAGATGGATTGAATACGTTGATAGGGGAGCGTGGTGTAAAATTATCAGGGGGTCAAAGACAACGTATTGCTATTGCCAGAGCTATTTTGGCAGATCCTAAGATTATTATTTTAGACGAAGCCACTTCTAATTTAGATACGGAAAGCGAAGTTTTGATTCAAAAAAGCTTGGCTCAATTGACGAAAAACAGAACTACGATTGTGATTGCTCATCGACTGAGTACCATTCGCAAAGCAGATCAAATCTTAGTTGTAGAACAGGGTCAGATTGTTGAACGAGGAACTCATGATGAATTGATAAAGATTCAAGGTCGTTATCATGATTTGTATACCTATCAAGGTAAAATTTAATAAATAAATTTTAGGATCGTTTGTGTTTTCTAGATAGAAAGCAGCCTTCCAATTCTTTAATGATGATTTATCAAGAACTGTGTTTAAAGGCAAACACTTTGTTATCTTTGCCAAAAATTATTTCTTTATGTCAAAACTGTTTTCAGATTTAGGAGTTTCCTCTACGATGATCAATACCTTAGCTGGAATTGGAATGGTAACCCCCACAGAGATTCAAATTCAAAGTATCCCCGTCATTCTTAATCAACAGGATGATTTTGTTGGATTGGCCCATACCGGTACAGGAAAAACAGCTGCTTTTGGTTTGCCGTTGTTACAACAGGTTGAGGTTGAAAGCGAGTATATTCAGTTAGTAGTTTTGGCACCTACAAGAGAATTAGGAAAACAGATATACACCAATTTGGTTTCATTTGGTTCAGATATTACATCTTTATCGATCGCTGAAATATGTGGGGGAACTGCGGTCAAACCTCAAATTGAGCGTTTGGAACAAAATACACATGTAGTCGTTGCAACACCAGGTCGTTTGATAGACTTGATTCAAAGAGGCAAAATAAACCTAAAGGGAGTACGTAATTTTGTCTTGGATGAAGCTGATGAAATGGTTTTGTCATTAAAAGAAGGTTTAGACAAAATTGTGGAGGTCATGCCAAAACAAAAACGAACCTTATTATTTTCTGCAACTTTACCTGGCTCAGTTAAGCAGTTGGTGCAAAACTATTTGTCAAAACATGTAACCCAAGTTGGTACTGAATTACATTATACGGTTCATCAAGGAGTAGCACATCATTATGTTGTCGTTTCCCCTATTGAGAAATTCAACGTGCTCCTTCATTTTTTATCTGGGCAAGAGGGAAAGCAAGGAATTATTTTTTGTAAAACAAAAGCGGCAGTCAATAAATTAGCAAAGAATTTAGCCATCAACAAAATATCCTCAGGAGCAATTCATGGAAGTTTGACACAAGGAATTCGAGATCGAATTATGGAACAATTCAGAGAAGGATACATCAATACTTTAGTTGCTACTGATGTTGCTGCTAGGGGAATTGATGTTAAAAACACATCCTATGTAGTACACTATCACCTGCCCGATGCGATGGAGACTTATATCCACCGAAGTGGTAGAACTGCAAGAGCAGGTGCTAAGGGAATGTCCCTAGCCATATTGCAAGAGGATGAAATAGAAAAAATGAAATTTTTAGGGCAAGAATATGAAATTGATTTGCATGAATACGCAAAACCTTCAACTCAACATATAGAGGAAAACAACACTGTTGTGTGGGCAAATAAAATCTTTAAAACCAAACCCAATAAGAATATATCTGAAGCGGTGAGAGCGAGTGTTAAAGACATATTTCATCATTTGACTAAAGAAGAATTGGTTGATAAAATTTTGGCCAATTATGTTTTAGAACATAAGACATCAGATGTGTTGGTCAAAGATAATCCTATTCAAAGTAAAAAAAAGAAAAATAAAAGGCAACGATAGAGAATTAGTTTTGAAGACGATTATTCTTTCTCAACTTGAGCTGATTTTAATTTTTCATGATATGCATCAATCCTTGCATAAGCAGTACCATCAATCAACAATATAACGATTAGCATTGCAATTGTAGTTATGCTGATCGCACGCCAAGTAGCTCCATTTAGAAACACGACAGACAAAGCGGCTACAATAATGAGTATTGGTATCGTTTTGAAAACAATTGTGCTATATTCTTTTAGCGTTGCCTCCACACGAGTAACTTCAGAGGCAATGAATTCAGAAGCATCTTTTTGATATGCCATTTCAAACTGAGTAATCCTGGATTTGTTGGTAAAAAACAATCCAACTCCTATGGTTAAGAGCAGAGCACCAGCCACCAACATAGGGATTATATAAGCTTTTGCGATATCGGATTTTCCTAGTTGCCAAAAGCCAATGCTTCCTGCCATGAAAATGATTCCGAATAGAATGAAGAATGGAGTAGAAAATAGTTCAGCTTTTGCCCAATCTGTTGCTGTTTTTAAGATGTCCATTTATTATTGAGTTGTATCACAAGTGAATTGCTTGTGGTTGTTGATTTTATCCAGCAATCAAAATTAGGAAAAAGATAGGAACGAAGATTAATTTTCATTTGAATATTTATCTATAATGTTTTACTCATGAATACGGTCTTGGCTATGAGTAGTTGAGTTGCGTGTGTTAGTCCTTAACTTTTCAAGTACACACAAAACTAAAAATCGGTGAGGATTTTCAGAAGTATGAGAAAACAAGCAATTACTTATAGCTATTGTTAGGCACTGGCTACTTTCTTCCTTTAATTCTTTTCTTCCAAAATTTCCATATGGTTTCCCTAAATTTATTATAAGTTGGACATTTACAAACCATAGGAATGTTTGTCAGTCGGGTATTCACATGTTTCTTTTATAGGTGTTTCGTAAATTCTTAACTCGTGATAGTCATTTTTATATAAGAAACTATGTCGTTTTCACTCATTTTAAGAATTATATCCAACAAAAATTACTTAAGCATTAAATTCTTAATTTTCTTACATTCTATTTTTTCTTATTTGGTTGTATCCAAATTCCTATTTCAGATATTACATCGAAATTGTAGCCAAAAATAAATTATGAAAACAATATTTTACATATTCTTTAATTCGGCTACTAAATCAGTTAAAACTTTTTTAGCATCACCAAATAACATAGAAGTTTTAGAATTATAAAATAGTTCATTTTCAATACCTGCATAACCAGCTTTCATACTTCTTTTATTTACGATTACATGTTTTGCATTTTCTACATCAAGTATTGGCATTCCATAAATAGGACTTGATGGGTCATTATGAGCTGCAGGGTTTACAACATCATTTGCACCAACAACTAATACAACATCCGTATTGTTAAATTGAGGATTTATATCTTCCATTTCAACCAATCTGCTATATTCTACATTAGATTCTGCTAACAATACATTCATATGTCCTGGCATTCGTCCCGCTACTGGATGGATAGCGTATTTTACAATTACGCCTTTATTTGTTAATAATTCTTCTAATTCATGAATTACATGTTGTGCTTGAGCTACTGCTAATCCATAACCAGGAACTATTACTACATTTGTAGCATAATTCATCATAATTGCAGAATCACTCGCAGTTGTACTTTTTATAGATCCTAAAGCTTTATTTGTACCCGCAGGTCCAACATTTGCGGTAAATGAACCAAAAATTACAGAAAACAATGTTCTATTCATTGCTTTACACATGGCTACAGTTAAAATAATTCCTGCAGATCCAACTAAAATACCACCAACAAGCATCACCATATTATCATACAAAACTCCTGTGATTGCTGCTGCGATACCTGTTAAAGAATTCAATAAAGATATAACTACAGGCATATCTGCACCACCAATAGGCAATACAAATAAAATACCATAAACTAATCCTCCAGCTAATAGTGCATATAATAAAATAGGGGTATCAATATTGCCAACTACTACATATGTTGCTACCGTAATAATACCAATAATTACTAAATTATTTACAATGTTGTATTGTGGAATCTTTATAACACTCTTAACAGAACCGTTTAATTTTCCCCAAGCAATTAAACTTCCAGAAAAAGTAATGGCTCCAATTACAATTGCTGATAAAATTGTAGCAATAATAGTGGTACTAGTTGTTTTTATATCAGAATTCCCAAATTCAACAATTCCAATTAAAGCAGCACTTGCTCCACCAAATCCATTAAATAATGATACCAATTCTGGCATCTTTGTCATTTCAACTTTTATGGCTATTAACCAACCCATAATCGATCCTAATAAAATTGCAATTCCTATTAGTACATAAATTATAGTTGGTACTTGTAAATCGTGAATAAAAATAGTTCCAAGAATTGCTGCAATCATACCTCCAGCCGCAATTAAATTTCCAGATTTCGCAGTATCTGGATGACCTAACTTTTTTAAACCAACAATAAATGTTACTGTGGCTATAAGATAAATAATACTTAATAGAACACTCATTATTTCTTCTTTTTAAACATTTCTAACATTCTGTTGGTAACCGCAAAACCACCAACAACATTTAATATTCCTAATACTACAGCAGTAAAACCAAGCCCTAATGCTAAATAATCTTTAGGGTCTGAATGTAGCATTACTAAAATTGCACCAACAATTACTACACCACTTAAAGCATTTGCTCCAGACATTAAAGGTGTATGTAATACAGCAGGAATACTTTTTATTACCTCAACTCCAACAACGATTGCTAAAATTATAATGTATGTAATTTGCAAATTGTTATTTATAAATTCTATTAGTTCTTTCATGTGTCTTTATTGTTTTTATTTTTGACGTTGGATTCCATTTTGAATTATGAGGGTTTCATTTGTTATTTCTTCCTCTAAATCCCATTTGAAATTTAAATCTTCAGTAAGATGAATTATAAAGTTATACATATTTTTAGCATATAACTCACTTGCATTTGTAGCTACACTTAATAGAGAAACAGAAGTTCCTACTACTTTTACTCCATTTACAATTACAGTTTCATCCAATTTACTAAATTCGCAATTACCTCCTTGATCTGCAGCTATATCAATAATTACAGCTCCATTTTTCATTTGCTTTACTTGCTCTTCTGTAATTAATGTAGGCGCTTTTCTTCCAGGTATATTGGCTGTAGTAATGACTAAATCTGCTTGAAATAATGATGTATTTACAGCTTCTTTTTGCCTTCTCACATAGTCTTCAGAAGCTTCTTTTGCATAACCTCCTTCAGATTCTTCCTTGTTATTTTCTACCGAAATAAATTTGGCTCCTAAAGATTCTGCTTGTTCCTTTGTTTCTGATCTAATATCTGTAGCTTCAACAACAGCTCCCAATCGTTTAGCCGTTGCAATTGCTTGTAAACCAGCAACACCAACACCATAAATTAAAACTTTTGAAGGTGTAATGGTTCCCGCAGCAGTCATCATTAAAGGAAATATTTTGGTCATTTTATGTGCTCCTAAAATAACGGCTTTGTAACCAGCTAAATTATTTTGAGAACTTAATACATCCATATCTTGAGCTCTAGAAATTCTAGGCATTGCATCCATAGAAAAAGCTGTTGCACCTTTTTCTGAAATTGCTTTCATTAATTCTGGATTAGATTTATGAAACATTTGACTCATTAAAATATGATGTTTCTGAATCAATTTTAAGTCTTCATTATCGAAAGGGTTTATTTTTATAAGGAGCTGGGCATCAAATACTTTTTTTCTAGAAGTTATTGTTGCTCCAACTGCTTCATAATCTGAATCTTTATACAATGAATTAGATCCAGCACCACTTTCTACTAAAATCTCAAACCCTTTATCAAGCAATTTCTTAGCTATAAAAGGAGATAGTGAGACTCGATTCTCTCCTTTTTGTAATTCTTTTACTATTCCTACTTTCATTTTATTAACTTAGTTTAAGTTTTAATTTGGTTAAATAATTTACCCCCAATTTAATAATTATTTATCAATCCGTTGTGGATTTTAAGTAATGTTAATTTTTAGCTTTCAAAAAGTTGCTTAAATCTATCGATAATTTACTTATTTTTTTATGATTTTTTACATAGAGACAGTATTCGTATAATTAAATATTTCAGATTTTAATTTCATTGGCACTGAGGACCTCAGTACTTGGCACATTAGTTTCCTAGGTGTCTAGTCTTTAAATATGACTAAAGGTAATTGTCATAAACATTACCATACTAAAGGGTGACTACATTTTTAGTAGCTTTTAAATTATAAAAAAGTGTCATTCATAATATTACCCCGTGAAGTTTAATTAGATGATCAAATGCCTTTATCAATCTTAGCTCTAAATCTTTGGGAAAGTCATTCTTGGACTTGTCTAATGGAATTATACTTTTTGTAAAAGTCTTAATCGTTATTTAACCAGTGGTTGGGATAAGGAATGTTACCTACTTCAATGTATTTATTTATTAAAAATTTTGTTTTTTTAATAAATACTGGTTCAGTCAATTGTTTTTAGA